>JABSSK010000001.1:0-6467 GCA_013214265.1 Saprospiraceae bacterium
ATAAAAAGGCCTTCACATCCTTACATATCAACCAGTTAAATCAGTATTTTCTTCATTTTTCAACTCCGAAACTTGAGTTAATAAGCTCATCAATATCATTAGATGAGCTAACTGAAATCATTAATAACTTCGGAACCTATTGAATAGTAGTTATATTTCAATTATATGTTTAGTTTATTTGAAATTATTTAAGAAAAAATAATTTTTACTGCATCGTTATGTACTAAAGGGAATAAAATGACAACAGTAGACCTTTCCAGCGCTTTAATAAAAGCTAAAAAAGAACAGAAATGGAATGAGTGGAACGAATTGCTTGATGCTACTCTAGAGGAGTATGGCAGTGACATTACCATATTAATCGACACAGTAAGCTTCGAAAATGAAAATATATCTCCTATAGATGATAATAATAATGTAATTAACTTTACAAACGTAACCTTTAGCAATATATCGTTTTTTAAATCCAAAATTTTCACTGATATTCATTTTGTTAATTGCACTTTTAGTGACGAGATTAAATTTAATTATTGTGAATTCTCAGAAACTTGCCGATTTAGCAAGTGTAGCTTCCATGGTAGAGCTCATTTTACTTATGCTAAATTCCGACGATTAACATCGTTTTCTGAAATTATTTTTGTTGACCAAGCTTTATTTCAATATTCGGTTTTCGATGAACGATGTAGTTTTGGAAAATCTAACTTTAAATCTGATGCTTTATTTGATGGAGCGGTATTTAATGCAAGAATTAGCTTTGATGAATCGTTATTTGAAAAAATTGTAGATTTTACACATGTTAAATTTAATGAGGATGTAACATTCAGAGGGTTTAATGAAAACAAACCCGATAGTGGATTTAAATCGGATGCATTTTTTAATTTTGCAGCTTTTTTGGGGCGAGTGGAATTTAACAATTGGAATTTTGGATATGTTACATTTCTTAGAGCTAACTTTGATAAAGAGGCTATATTTGTAAAAATTGACTTGTCAAATACAGTTTTTCATTATGTAGATTTGGATAAAAATATTTATTTTTACGATGTGAAATGGCGAGAAAAAAAGGATAGATTATTATTCCTTGAAGAGGAAGGCTTAGAGTCTTACGATGAGACAGATGATGAAATTATTGATATTAATCATGCGCTAAAGCACTACAATGAATTAGTGTCTTATTATGATAAAAAAAGAGATGTAAAAACCAGCGAACGTTTCTATTTCTCCGAAATGACAGCAAGATGCAGAATAGCAAAATGGTATGAAAAACCCATCTTCAATATATATTCATGTGCTTCAAGGTATGGTACGTCTTGGTTCAGAGCTTTTATGCTTCTTCTTTTGCTCTTATTTGTAATATGCCCTTTAATATTTATTATATCTGAAATAGACTCTATAAAGAATATGGTCATGCTTGATATTAGCTCATTTACAACATCATTAACGTATTCATTTCAATGCCTTTTGTTGCATAAAGCTTTATATATTAATGTTACTCCACATGAATTTTTTATCAGAGTGTTTTGTCAACTATTGATTTTGGGTCAGACAGCTCTATTGCTATTAGCAATTCGACGAAACTTTAGACGAAGTGCTCCGAGCAGTTAATTTATCTAATTTTTTGATAATCTATCCAGTTTTACAGGTTTATAATTGACAACATTTTAAATAAAGTTAGTGAATTGAGGAAAAACTAGATCGTCTTGGTCGTAACGTAAAGGATTTAGTGACTTTCGTGGGTGAATTGGAACAGCGAGGCATTCACTTCAAAAGTTTGACCGATAATATTGATACCTCCACACCATCGGGTCGATTCTTTTTTCATGTCATGGCGAGCCTTGCACAAATGGAACGGGAATTGATGGTCGAACGTACCAAAGCAGGACTTGATGCTGCACGGAAACAAGGTCGTGTTGGTGGTCGAAAACGTTCAATGACAGATTCTAAACTTGAATCGGCTAAACGATTATTGGCTGATGGAGTTGCACCTAAAGATGTTGCAAACGATATTGGTGTTTCTATACCTACACTTTATCGTTGGTTGCCTGCATCGGAGCGATCTTAAAGTTGACATAATAAAAGTTGTTATTTCAACTAATTATGTGTTGTACGTATTTCTTTTGTAGCTAATCATGAGCAGAACTTGGTTAAAGGCAATGTTTTAACCTGACCAAGTAGAATAATGTCAAAAGACTAAATCAATTACATTGACCTCTTTGATATTGTTGTTGATTATTTCTGAAATAGTATACTGTCGCGATTAGTTATTAATTACAAACCAAAATTCGCCCTGAATTACAGGAAGATAATTTTTCGTTTGGTTTTTAAATTGACAGAGTATATTTTCCAATAGGGGATGAGTTTAATTTTGTTGTAAGTAACAAACCAGAACCAGTAGATTTAAAGTTATTGTAGCGTGAATATTAAACTCTCTCTAACAAATAATAAACAAGGACACGTAACAGTTGGCTACGTTTTGCTTCGCTACACATTATTGCCAACTATAACTTAGCCTTTTATTTAGGCATTAAATGGAAAAAGGAGTACGCATTGCCTTCTATATACTATGAAAGTAGTGATTATGTTAATAATTACAGTCATATCAATACAAATGGCGAAGATAGTCTCAGGTGCAAAAAATTAGATCTTTACAGATCTATGATTACTGTTGGAAACCCTAGCTTTATAACTAAGAAACAAATTAGAGATTTTGGATTAGCAAGAGCAATTTATAGCTCTGTCATCGAGAAATTCGGTGTTGTTTTTGAAAACATTTCTTCCGATAGAAATGGTATGAGACTGCATCCAATTTATCATACACATGTAAGTGATAAAAAAAGAATTGTAAGTTATAACTTAGGAATGGCGTTTGCAAAATTTTATGCTGAAAAACTACTAGATATTCCCAACCTTATTCACGTTGAAAATCTTAAATCTTTAGGAATTATCGAATTTAATGATGTTAAAGGAAGAGGTAGAGAGCCTGATTTAGTTGGTCAATGCACGAATGGACATTGGCACGTGTTTGAAGCAAAAGGGATGTCTAATAATCAATTAAACTCAAAAATTATAAGTGCCAAAGAACAGGTTCAAAGAATTGCGACAATAAACGGCTTAATCCCTGCGACGTTAAATGCGTGTGCGACATATTTTAACAATGATCGAATATTAACTTATTTGGTTGATCCTGAAAGTAAGAAAGAAAAATCATTTAGATTGAGAAAAGATACATTTATTGATGCGAGTTATAAATCACTTTTCTTAATTGAAAGTGCATTAGATAGAAAACTTGAGCTTAATATCGAAGATGGCTTTAGATATTACTCAATTAACATAGAGGCTAAAGGCGTTAACCTCAAAATCGGGCTTGAAGAAGAAGTACATGATTTGTTGAAACAAAGAGAGTTTGAAAGAATTTCTCAAATGTCGAAGTCAATATTAAAGGAACAAGCACACATGTTAAGAGACCAGGACTATTCACTTGGTTTGGACGGTATAGTAGTAAAATATCGTGATTACTAGCCCTTTAATAAGTGCAATTGATCGGGGTCTGTTATTTTGCATTAAGTGCATAAAACAAAACCTGACCCAGCAAATTTTATGATAATTGCTACTGGAGTCATGAGTATCCGCAATATATTGATAACAGACCGAACAGTTGAAGAATTCTGTGTCGTTTTTGATACAGAAATATCCGTTATTGTAGATTTACTTGAGAAAAGTGAGTCATGCTTTGAACATTATTTTGATGATCCCCAAAAGCAAAAGTTTAAATGGGTTCAAGAGTTCACATTTATGTCGATTGAGTCCCTTATAACGGCAACTAGACTTTTAATTGAGGGACATATCAACGCATCTGGTAATACAATGCGCATTTCATATGAGTCACTTTGCTTAGTAATACTTCTTAGTGCGAAGCAAGATTTACTTATTCATAAAAGTAAGAGAGCGAAGCCGGTGAACTTTTATAAGTGTTATGAGCAAGGTGAAAGCAATACTAAAGCTCACAAAGCAATTGATAATGTTATCGCTAATGCGGATAAATTAGGACTTCTTGAAGGACATGAATGGCTTAAAGAAGCTAAAAATTTTTATAATGGGTACAGCCACGCATCGATTATGACAATGGGTTCCTTGATGTTGCCCTCTGGAAAATCAATTGTTGCAGGTGGCTTTTATAAAGAAAAACTTGAACTTTATAAAGCGCATTTAGAATTTACTATTAGGTTTTTGAAGCATTTACCACAACTTATCGAAGAAATAGGTTTACGCAATATAACAAGCCCATAAGGTCTGATTCTTAGGTCTTGTTTCTTGCACTTAATGCAAAACCGAAAAAACGAGGTAGAAAGCCAAAAAATGACTAATAAAAGTAAAATTGCATTTTATAGAAAAATTTTAATAGCCACCTTGATTGATGCCGATATTAGTAGTGTGCCTTTGTTGGTTGATGCTACAGCTATGGGAAGAAGAACTGTTCAAGAGGTTATAAATTCACTTTCTGATATAAATATAACTTGTTTACGTTCAGGTTCTACAAAATCAGGGTATTACTACATATCTGATTGGGGTTTATTAAGTAAAAAAGAAATTAAAAAACACTTGCGGCACATAATTGGTGTGCTAGAATGTCTGGTAAATGAACAGTTAATAATAGACGTTTTAGAGGGTATTCCTATGTCAGAACAAAGATTAATGCAAGCAATGTTTAACCAACAGCGGTTACAAATTATGAATTTAGCCGTACATAATGGAGAGTATACAAATGCTTATCTATATGCCTGGACCGAGGGGGTTTACCCTATAGACTCAGACACTGATGGTAGCGTAATACCTATGCCTCATGAGTGTTATGAAGAATTTTTTAAAGTAACAAAAGAACAATGTGAGAAAGTGCTTAATTTTGTAGATCAGCAATGGCTAAATAAAAAGCTATATACATTTGATGAGCTAGAGAATGAATTTGGTGGCAAGTGGGATGAGGAATTTGGCCGCATGTCTCTTGTTAATATAATGCGCTATGCATATCTGAGTGATCTTTTTGACGAAGAGCTGTGGAATCAGTTATTAACACCAATGGGACGTCCATCAGAGGCAAGTTACGTTACTCGTAAATTTGAAAGAAAAGATGATGTTGATTTTATCTAATAGAAAGCTGAGCTAGAGGCTAATATTGGCACTTGAAATATCATAATGTTTAAATTTGTAATCCTATTTATTTTGATAAATAAGCTGTTACGTCTTTAAGGAATCTGTATGGAAAAAAAAGATTGGAGGGTGAAAGCTCTAGGAACAGTAACTGAAAACACTGTATTGCCTTGGAATGGTCACCAGATTTTAAAAGGAGATATAATTAAGCTTGTATCAATTGTTGATTTGCCAAAAAAAAGAACACTATCCTTACCTGTACCAAACGTAACAGCATTATATATTAGCCATTCTGAAAAGGCATGGAATGAATTTAAGGCATTAAGAACTAAACATAAAATAGACACATCTCTAAAAAAAGATATTACTTTCAATTCAGATGAAGATGCATTTAATGCACTTGAATCAATCGCTACATCCGTTATATTAGCTTTTACTGCAATAGAATCGTTTTGTAATGACTCCATACCTTTTGAACATAAGGTCTGGCATGAAAAAAGAAGTAAAATTATTTTAGAGAAATCTGAGAAAAAAGAAATAGAAAGAACCTTTTCAACGGAAAAGAAACTTAATGATATATTACCCGAAATATATGGTGTTGATCCTCCAAAAGGTAAAAGCCCTATTTGGGTAAGTTATAAAAATTTAAAGACGTGTCGTGATGCTCTTATCCATGCAAAAACCCATGAAACTAGCTCTGTTGGTTCAGGGAAAATTAATTTGTGGGACAAATTATTTAAATTACAAAAGCCTTATCTTTTGGCTAAGGATATATTTAATTGGTATTTATCAAAACAGGAAGAGCAACCAGATTGGTATAAGAAATATCCTAAGTAATAGAATGATAAATATCCACTTTATTGAATATTAACCAATTAAAAGTTCAATATTCAACCTTATAACTGGCTGAGTCTTTGTCCTGATAAGTCCGTTGATCATACATGAGTGTAGTGGCAATATTTTTATGCGTCAGCGTCTTTTGTACTTGCTCAACAGGGCAACCATTTTGCAATGCGGTGGTAGCAAAAGTTGTCCTAGGGGTTTGAGGTCCACTCGACCGGAAACGTACGCTAAGGTTTTTTTTAGTGTCTCCTAAATCGATTTAGAGACAACAATGTCTAGTAAATGGTCCTTTTCGATTAATTAGACATAATATTTAGCCGTTTATAGCTGTCTACAATGTATTGAATTAGGGGACTATTTTTCTTAGCGTACGATCCCGTACTGTTGGTGCTCGACCCCCGATAGGGTGTGCGGCCGAGCAAGGTCGGTAATTCTAGTGAGTGGAAATCTCACTCTGGTAAGGTTGGTCACAGCCACCAGATAGT
>JABSSK010000001.1:6567-7134 GCA_013214265.1 Saprospiraceae bacterium
GTAACTCCAAATGTTAAGCACGATGGGCGCAAGCCAGCAGGCCGTAAGCATTAGCTGAAGTGATTTAGCCTCGTAATTTTTTTACACAAACAGGGCGACAGAGTACCCCTTCTGGAAGCCACCATTCTATGAAGCGCAATGACAAGTGACATAGAGCTGTTTCGGGGTTGTAAAGCATGGCATGTTGGACATTAAGAATTAACGGCAACTCGGGAGAGCCTAAGCGGTCTTTCAAAGAAGAGAGTAAGTTGAACAAGCGATAATAAAGCAAGAACAACTGATGCTGCTTAGGCAGTCGGATGGTGGCGTAGTACCTGTGAAGGTGTGTAATGCAACTGGAGGAAAGGCCATCACGGCAACAACAGCGTTTTAAGGACACATGAACCGTGCACAGTAACGAAGAAACAGTGACAACAAAATTACAACGCATAGCAATGAAAGCCAGCATAGATAAACAGTGCAAGTTCACTAGCTTATTCCATTTAATGGATAAAGAATTATTGCTGGAATGTTTTGCGCAGCTCAAGGGAAAAGCCGCGGCAGGCATAGACAATGTTACCAAAGAAT
>JABSSK010000010.1 GCA_013214265.1 Saprospiraceae bacterium
ATGGTCGTATGTCAATTGGATAGCATGGCTTTTAATCGTAATACCACGCTCACGCTCCAAATCCATATTATCCAGAGCCTGATCTTTCATCTCTCTTTCATCGATCGTTTTAGTATACTCTAACAGCCGATCTGAGAGTGTACTTTTACCATGATCAATGTGCGCAATCACACAAAAATTTCGAATGTTCTTCATGCGGTAAATATAAGTGTTTTTTATGGCTACCAATGTCAAAATACCGCAACGGATAACGATGGTAAGTAATTTTTTAATTCCTCCTCAAACGTACAAGAGGAGTATTACATCTCCACCTTTTCAACTTTACCATTACGTCCATCTATACGTAGGTAATCTCCCGTTTCCAAAACAAGTTCTTCACTAATCTGAGTAACAGATGGTATACCAACTTCTCTGAGCATGATGGAAGCATGAGACAACAGCCCTCCAACGTACGCAACCACGCCATTTACGCGACTGAAATAAGGGACCCAGCCCGGATCAAGTGCATCCGCTACCAGAATAATTGGGCCATCCACTGCCGGAGGCTCCAGGTTTGCACCTGCATGCTTGACCCGCCAAACCGTTCCTTCTACTTGACCCGGATAAATACCAATACCATGACGGGCAACGGAACCATACCATGATGGCCATACGACTCTTCTGTCCATTCTATTTGCTAAAAAGGTATTGAGGTCCCAGCCTGAAAGTATGGACTCTACTTCCGTTTCAGCCCAATGCTCTTCTCCTGTACGGAGCAGATCCACCAGCGCTTGAGGAGACAACTGGCTAAAATCTGTGGTATTGAATTCCCTATGTGCAAAAATGGCTAACATCTCCTTACGGTAGGTCCAAAAAAAATACATAGTCATATGCCGCAACCATTCCCGGGTATGGATTAAATCCACTATTGGTTTAAAGGGTCCCCGCTTCTTTTTTTTGGGAACTCTTTTTTTAGGCTGCGCAATATGATGCTGGGTCTTACCAATAAAAATATCATCCCAGTCCTTTTCATCAAATTCACAAAAGCGCTTTTGTCCCACATCCGATTCGTAAAATCCTC
Organism: Saprospiraceae bacterium; assembly: GCA_013214265.1. GTDB lineage: Bacteria > Bacteroidota > Bacteroidia > Chitinophagales > Saprospiraceae > DT-110. Next base: position 1,061 of record JABSSK010000010.1, read on the forward strand.
GATGCCCATATCGACGCAGAAAATTTTCTCGAGGCAATTGACCTTGCTCAAGTTGTGAAAAAGCAAGCAAATAATCGGTACTGCTACTTTTTTGCTGTAAAGCAACAGAAACTTTCGATAACAAGCCCAAACGATCTAGTAATGCGACCGGAGCGGACATGGCTGCGGTTAAGTCCTGCATATGCTCAACCAACTGTACATAGATGTCCGTAAAATGTTCGACCCATAATTGGGCAGCCAAACCAGAGTCTGAGTCCCAGTACACTTTGCGTTGCTCACTCAGCCAATGCTGATGACCCCGCTGGTGATTAACCCAATCACGCACCCGTTTTGCCACCCCCAGCTGTCGCCTGATCAACCGAAAAAAAACAGGCATCTTTCCGACAAAAATCCACGGTCGCATACCTACCTGATATACATCAACGGCACCTACTGACCGACTAACCAAGCTGGTCGACAGCCCCCAGGCAACCATTACATCGAGCAATGCAGATAGATTGATCCAAGGCATTCCTGTACTTTGGTGAATAAAGGAACGATCCGGCAAACTCGGATCTACCACCTGATAATACTGGAAAAGCCGTTTGCCGGAAGCAGTTATAATACCACGCATTAAAGCGGAGGGATGAGGTGGCAGTATCTCCTTATGATTAGCAGCAGTAAGTACCTCTTCAGCCTCCCAACTGGTGGTAACAGGTCGTGATTGCAAGATATATGCTTCGTTACCTGCAATAGCAAATTCGATATCCAGACCTTCTGCTGAGAAAATCTGATGCAGCTTGCGCGTATATACCGCAAGCTTCATAAATGCCCTGCGGTGCCTTTTATACATGCCCGGTCCTCCCTTCCAAAATCCACTATAAAAGCGAGCCCAAAACACATCAAGACTAGAAAATCGTGGTAATAAAAAGTTATTAGGTATTACTTTGCCCCCTACAATTTGCTCACCTAAGCCTTGACCCCATTCTCCCTTCCACACGGAATGCTTAAATGCAAATAATACACCACTAACCTCTGGATCAATCATCTCTTGAATAATAACTACGGTTCCAGTCGGATCAGGGTATGACTTAAAAACGGTTTCAATACTCTTACTAAGACGAGCTGGTGTTACCTTCAGAACGGTCGTATATTGGCCGGCATATGAATGATTATCACCATCCTCATGGGTATATGATGATCGGACTACCACGGGGAAAGTCAGCTTCCAATCCTTATGTAGTACACCATTATTTTTAAAATCCGCATACGATAAGGCGACGAAAGCAGGTGTGGGTAACCCTGCTTTTGCAATACGCTGTAACTGTTGAATCTTACCCATTTGCAATGTTACCTATGATCTAATTCTTCCATTATGGTACGTAACTTTCGGGCAAAGGTTGAAGCATCTTCTAACATAGGGAAATGATCCCATCCGTTGTGTATGTCAAAGGTGCTATTTGGAAAACCGGCTTTCCATAACGGAAGATGGGTGGATGCCACCACTCGTTCTTGATCTCCCCATAGGAAATAGAAAGGACGATCTCCAATTCTGGACTGTACCTTACGATACCAGGGAATCGTAATCATATCAAAAAAGTAAGGGAAAGCAGCACATTCGCGATAATCCTGAAAAAATTGTTTCTTTAAAGATACTGGAATTGCCTTAGGGTGGAGAAAAAGCTTTCGCTCCCATACAGGTTGTAATTTTGGGTTACTGACTAGTATTTGTAACCACTGGCGAAGCCAAAAAGGCCGCATAAGAGCAGGAAACCAGCGTTTGTGTAAAGAAGCACCAATGCATCCATGCAAAATAACATGTTTCGGCCGCCAGCCCTGTACGCCTTCAATTTCCCAGTTTCGACTGGCCCATTCCATCAGCATAGATCCACCAATGCCATGACCATAGACAATCCATGGTACGGATGCTCCTTTTTTCTTAACAACCTCACCTAAAGCTTTCAGAAAAGGCCTCCATTGATCCTCATGATCGTAAATGTAGGGGCGCCCTTCGAAGCCTGGCAAAGCAGGTACGACCATCTCGTAGCCCGGCGAAAAATAGTCCTGATAATTGAATAGTAATTGAAAGCGTGCGCGGGCACCACCATTCCCGTGGAGTAATAGCAAATACGTTTTCATACCAGGATAAACTCAACCACTGCGACAGAGTTTAGAAAATGAATGATTTTACTGCTGTAAATGTGTTATCTCTCAATCATGATCTTTACGCGTCCAACTATTGAGGTTGGAATCTTTTACAGCTCCACATCATAATACGGTGTCGCAATTTGAACTTGCATGGTTAACAGATAGAAAAGTATCATCAAAACGAGAATTTACTTTTTCTAATTAACTAGCGGTTATGATGTATCGCCCCTTCTTATGGTGATTTATCAAGACGAAAGTCTTTCATTTGCATAAGTCCGAATCGTTACTATTGGACGCAGGCAATTCAGGTGATACCATTAAATATTTAGTCTTATATCTAGTGACTAAAGTCTGTTCCATACAGGGATATTCGAACGCACTATTCCAGCTTTAGCAAAGTGCGTTCGAAAGAGATTATATTCTGGCCATTTGGTATGGGTTAACCTCCGGTTTGCACCCTTACCTGATAAGAAGTATCAACACCTTGGACAACTTCAACAAAAATGCCATCGGAGAGGCCTAGTTTTACTGGTACTTTATCAAATTGACGTTCCCCTTTTTCTACCTCCAGAAAGGTATCATCATTTTCATAAATAACATCGCGTTCATTAACCGTTACAACCTGTTGGCGCTGGTCGATAATAATATCGGCATTGGCGCTGTATCCTGCCCTGAGAAAAGTAGAACGATCATTAACTACTGCTGCTCTGACTTCGAAGGTTACCGTTCCGCTGGCATCCACACCCTTAGGCGAAATATACTCAAGGTTAGCATCAAAGGTAATATCATCAATGGCACCTACTGTCAGGACAAGTGGCATTCCTTCTTTGAGTTTGCCTACATCACTCTCATCGACCGTACCTGCAAATATGAGGTTATCCATATCCGCAATGGTTGCGATACTGGTTCCTTCATTAAAGTTGTTGCGCTCGATAACAGAACTGCCTTCTTCTACGGGAACATCGAGCACCATACCATCGACAGTTGACAGAACTACATTAGCCACCTGACGCGAGTTTCGGGATGCACCTTCTCGTAATAATTGTAAATTATTAATTGCTGCTGTTAGCTCCTGTTGCTGAATATCCAGAGCGGTCTCAAATCTTTTGATTTCATTATTGGCAATTACTTGTGCATTTTCATAAGCGGCTTTGGCAATATTATAATCTGTTTGTCGATTTTGGTACACCTGCTGAGAGATCACGCCATCTGAGAATAGCTCCTTTGCTCGATTAGCTTCTTGTTGGGCATTTTCCAGTCGAGCCCGAGCTTCCTCCACATCGAGATCGGTTTTTCTCAGGTTTTTTTGGCGGGCTAGCTCCCTTTCTGCTTCTTGTAGTCGAAGCCTTGCCAGTTCCACACTCGACTGTGCACTATTGATATTCAACTCACTAGGTACCAGTTTAATCTTGGCTAGTTTTTGTCCCTTGGTGACGATCGCCCCGGGCTCGACAAATATGTTTTCAACCACACCTGACACCTGAGGTTTAATCATTACTTCTTGTCGCGGTTTAATCGCTCCGGTAGCCATCGTCTTTTTTGTGACATCCCGTATGGCAGGTGTTTCTGTTATCAGGTTTTCAGTAGCTAGGTTTCTCTGTTGAGAAAAGTAATAAACCAGTCCAGCAGTTGACAGTACCAAGAAAGCAACCAATGGGATCAAGCAACCTATTTTCATGTTATTATTTTTCAATAGTTGATTATTCGTCTTTTAAAGCATGTACAGGATTAACTCGTGAAGCTTGAAGTGCCGGTATAAGTCCAGCAACTGCGCCTGCAACGACTAGTAAAACTAATGCACCTATTCCAACACTTAAATCTACCTCTGGATGGTGAAAATTCTCAAAATTAGTGCCTTGAGCCACCATGATGGCATCCAAGCCACCTACCAGTAACGTAGAGCAGAGTAATCCTAAATATCCTGAAATACTCGTAATGAAAATCGATTCGATCAAAATCATAGAAATAATGGAAACGGGTGTTGCGCCCATTGCCTTACGCAAACCGATCTCTCGTGTTCTTTCTTTTACCACAATTAGCATGATATTACCCACACCTACAATACCCGCCATCAATGTTCCTATCCCTACAAACCATAAGAAAGCCGTAATTCCGCCAAAAAGATTTTGAATACTACCAAACTCTTCTTCTAGGTTATCAGACGCAACTCCTCTTGGATCGTCCGGAGCGATATTATGCCTTTCTTTGAGCGCCTTAACCACTTTATTTTCTAATAGACTAACTCGAACATCGGGGGCGGCAGAACAAACAAAGTAATCAATGCGCTGACCACCTCCAAAGACCTGCTGCATAGTGGTCAGGGGAATGACTATTGCTTCCATATCATCTTCCGTCCAAGACTCAATCTTAACTGGCCCGAAGGAGCCGACTACCTGAAAAGGCATCCCGTCGATACGTACATATTGTCCAATACCTGTATCATCACCAAACAATAGTTCGCGTGTTCGCTCACCAATGACAGCAACTTTGCGTTTATCTGCAACGTCTCTTTCATTAATGTACCTGCCTTCATAAACTTTGAGGGCTTCCAAGCGAATCATGTCCTCGTACTCTCCACGGATTTCAGTCGACTCGGTATTATCCCCTACTACTACATTTCGTTCCGACAGAGTCCGTCGAGGGGAAATGCTTTCGATATCAGATATATTATTGTGAACAAAGTCAACATCGTCCAGTGTAAATCGGGGGTACCGCCCTGGGCGGAACCCTTCGAAGGGTACGGTAGTGGCAGTTGGCCATACATATAATACGTTCATGGCCCGGTCACCAAAGTTCCGGAAGACACCATTTTTCAATCCTTCGCCCATCCCTAATACGAAGATTAGCATAAAAATACCCCAAAAAACGCCCAGCGCGGTGAGGCCTGTTCTTAGCTTATGCTTGCGGATGGTACCAAATATTTCCTGCCAAGTATCGCGGTCGAAAAGAGGTAATCGGTTCATACATTTTGCATTAATCTGCCTTCATAGCAACCACTGGATGAATACGAGCAGCCTGACGTGCGGGTAATAATCCGGCCAGGGCCCCGGCCAGAATAAGTACCAAAGTAGCAGCTAACCCTACCCAAATGTTAATTTCTGGGTTCCTGAAGTATTGCACTTCCAAATCGCTAATTATTGCCAGCACACCAACGCCTGCAGCAAGGCCACCGCACCCGGCCAGTCCAGTAATAACAATAGCTTCCTGAAAGATCATAGCAATAAAATCGCGAGGTGTAGCCCCCAATGCTTTTCGAACGCCAATTTCCCGGGTTCTATCTTTGACGACAATCAGCATAATATTACTTACGCCGATCACACCTGCGATAATCGAGCCGATCCCAACGAACCAGACAAAAATTCTAATCGCCCTGAAAAAATTTTGGTACTCTTGGAACTGTACCCCCATATTAGACATCCATATCGCGCGGGGATCAGCCAAAGCAAATTGATGGCGGGCCGCCATCGCCATTTTGATTTCCTTCTCTAGGGCTTTCATTTCTTCGAGTGGCATATCCCCTGTGGTTATCATCAACTGATGAAGTGTTTTTGTGCCTGCATACACCCGCTGGACGGTTGATATTGGAAGGTAAACGATACGCATTTCATTCGGATTCCCTTCCTCATAATATTCGCCAACAACCGTGTATATGATTCCACCAATTTTTAATTCCTTCCCAATTGGATTTTCATTACCAAAAACAGATGCTGCCACTTCCTTTCCAATGACAGCCACTTTGCGGTATTCATCTAAATCACGCTGATTGATATATCGACCACGAATAATAATGGATTTTTCCACCTGTTGGTGCCCGGGATGCACCCCTCTGGTTGGAAAAGACAATTCTTTGTCTTTATAAACTAAAAGCTGATCCCCACGTAAATAAAAACGGCCTGTAGCATGCTCAATACCATCGAAATGGTCAATCAGTAAATCATAATCCTCGTTATCAAAAGATATTGGTCGCCCTTCCGGTAAACCTTGGTACTCCATGGACGTTACGCCACGCCTTATCCAGATGCTATTCAATGCATCATCTTGAAACTCATATTCTACTCCATTGCGCAAGCCATTACCAGCTCCTAGTAATAATACCAACATGAAAATACCCCAGAATACGCCTAAAGCGGTAAGTGTGGTACGGAGTTTATGGCGCTGGATGGATGCGAATATCTCCTGCCACTTATCGTAATCAAACATTAATTGACAATTTAGCAGTCGACATATGCATTTGATCTCCTTCTATCAAACCATCTTTTAGTAAGATGGTGCGCTTAGTACGTTCGGCGATATCATTTTCATGTGTCACCAGTACCACCGTAATCCCTTCATCATTTACATCCTGAAATAGTCCCATCACTTCGTCTGAAGTTTTGGAATCTAGTGCACCGGTTGGTTCATCAGCCAAAATGATCTTGGGTTGGGTGATTAAAGCCCGAGCAATAGCAACACGTTGCTGTTGCCCTCCCGACAGTTGGGTTGGCAAGTGATCCGCCCAGTCCAATAACCCAACACGCTCCAGATATTCCCTAGCCTTTTTTTGTCGTTCATTTCTGTCAACTCGCTGATAATATAGGGGGAGTGCAACATTTTCATCTGCTGTTTTGAATGACAACAAATTGAATGATTGAAACCCAAACCCTATTAATCGATTTCGAAAGTGTGCCCCTTCTTTTGCACTAAGGTTTTTCATTGACTCTCCATTCAGATGATATGCACCTGAATCAAAATCATCGAGTAACCCTAAAACATTTAGCAAGGTTGACTTTCCTGAACCACTAGAACCCATAATAGAAACGAACTCTCCGGACGCTATCTCCAAGTCAATACCCTTGAGTACCTCAAGCGTTGTAAAGTCGGTTCGGTAAGCTTTTCTGATTTTCTTTAAACTGATCATTTTATCAATCGGGTGATTTCGATTTATAAGATGTAATAGAGACCAACTAACCCCTATCTTTGCCTTCATAGAATCTCATTAAAATTAAGTGCATAAAGCAGCATATTTGGTATTTGGTCGTTACTTTTATACATAGGATCATATAAACACGACATACACGATAATGAATCCCACTAAAATCCAATTACTTTATTTCTTACTATTAACCTCCATACTCTTTTCAGGTTGTGATTTTAGTTCGTTTAATGATCCAATCATTCTGACTGATGTAGAAGATGAGTTTTTCTTGGACTTATGGGAAGAAATTACACCACAAGGCAGATCATTTCAATTCCGAATTGCAACCATTGAGAATCAAGAATGCTCAAATGCGGCTATCCTTTACGATATTATTCAGGAAGGAAGCAATATTGATATCTCCCTACAAGAAATAACAACGCCCCAAGATTGTATCCCTGCAACCACGCCGGCAGTTGAAAATATTGATTTGGGTAGTCTACCTAACCAATACTTTGCACTAAAAATAGACCTTAGAAAAGCGGTAGTCAATCGTGCCCATTTCACGATTAGTTCTGACGCCTACGAGATTGATATGCTATCCGAACACGGTATTAAACCCATCCACACGCAACTTCTAAGAATATCGCAAGAAATGAACTGGGGATATATCAGTTACCCAACCACTTTATCAGCAGTCGCAAATGAATGTATTGCAGCACTAGAGGAAGTGTCCGCTTCCTACTTACCTCCTAATGGATATTACGGTTATTTTACTGTTGCTAATAACAATATGGCCATTCACGACCAACCTGAGAACCAACCACTAAAGACCATTATTTTTGATCTTGAGGATGAAAGCCAACAAAACAAAATAAAGAACATCGTTTCTCAATACCGTAGTTTGTATAACGAGGATGGTTTAGATATACGTTTCCGCGATGGGCAAGGCAACCAATACTAGCACGCTACTCTAAAGTACCGTTCCTACCTGAAAACCGCTCTGTTTCATGGATGGGCAGATTCGGAAGATTTGTCTTTTTTATGCTGCGTACGACTCTCTTTGAGCTCGAAATTAAAACCTTCGCTGAGCAACGCTTGGTATCGTTCTTCATCAAACTGATACAGTTTAGCCGGGCGATGTGCTACTCCTTCTTGGGTCAAATTCAAATCGATTAATAAATCCATCGACAAGATTTTCTTTCGGAAATTACGCTTATCCAAATCTGTCTCAAGTATGGCTTCATAAAGGTGCTGTAGCTCCGTCAGGGTGAATTGCGGTGGTAATAATTCAAACCCTAATGGCCGAGAACGAACTAACCATTTCAATTTTTGAAAACAAGCTTTGAGAATTTTATTATGATCAAATGCCAAATTAGCAACAGCTGAAATGGAATGCCATTGGGCTTGTAATGCAATTGAAGCCGGCTGAATTGAGAAATTACTAATTTTGATAAGACTGAAATAAGCTATCGTGATCACGCGTCCGAAAGGATGCCGATTAACCGCACCGAATGATTGCACTTGCTCCAGATAAACATTGTCGATACCAGTGAGCTCTTCCAGTACACGAATAGCTGCCCCATCCAAATCTTCATTTGGGTACACAAAGTATCCTGGTAAAGCCCATTTCCCATGATACGGTTCCTCTCCTCTTCGAATGAGAAGAACTTTTAAATCACCTTCGTCAAATCCAAATATTACATTATCAACGGTGAAAGCAGACTTGAAAAAATTGTCAAAATGACTCATCGGATGTAAAATGTTTCGTTTGGACAAAGGCAAAATATTTAATTCTTCCCGTTTATCCAATCAACAGCACCACCTTTGTGTATTTTTTACACTAAAAAATATTTCTTATCTAAGGTACTGCTATTCAAGCTAAAAAAACAACAAACCCGAATCCTCAACTTCTACGTACTTTAGAAGTGCCATCATAGACTTTTCAAAAAAGGCAAAGCCCCTTATGGTAGTATTGTCTCCTGAAAGAAATGCTCCTATTCATTTTCATAAGATAAATAAGGTTTTAGGCGATTATGCTCATATTCGGAAAATATAGTAAGTACCTTGAAGGATTGCTGATCATCGAACGAACCATGATTATTCCGGAAATGTACAATTGCTTCCGCTTGTTTTTCAGAAATATAGGGATGCGAAGCCAATGCTTCCTGCCCAATAAAATTGACCTTCATTCTGCGTGGTGGCTGAGTTAAAGTTAAAAATGGCTTTATTTCTTGAAATAAGCTATCAGATATCCCATACGTTTCTTGAATTTGATTAATGGTAGAAAAGCCCCCCAACGCTTTTCTGAAAGCCACAATACGCTCGGAATACACTGGGCCAATACCACGCAGGCGCCTCCACTCTTCCGGTGTGGCCTGATTGATGTATACGTTGGCAGTTCCTTCGGTCTCATCATGAACGATGGGGGCTGGCGTGGTATTAGGTGAATATGTATGTCGGCTGGTTTTGTTTCTATCCTTTTCTGCGTACATCCCTGAATTGGATGATTTTGGCCCACCTGTACTTATACTTTCTGTCGCCGCTTGGTAGGAGGTCCCATCAGGAGTTTCTAAAACCATCCAAATATTTATCGGGTCAGTCTTTTGCTTACTCCGATACCAGTCGGGTATCCAAACCACACATAAAACAAACCCTAGCAATAGCAATACTCCTTTGCGTTCAAAAAGAGAAAAGTGAAATATTTTATTCATCCCTATTGTTTTTTGAAGTAACTAAGACATGTTCCCACAGCATTCTATTCCGAAATGAAAGTCTAGGACTGAAAACCAATTCTTTAAAAAAAGGCATGGTATCCCAAGCTGATGCAGGAGGTGGATGATCCCCATCAACAATCAGCACAGAAACCTGACTGAGAACAGAATCAGGTATTGCTCCTGACTGCCACCAAACCCCATACGAATGATTCATTTGGTAAACGCTGTATCGAAAAGGTGGTAAAGCGTATTCTTCTACATCGGTAATGCCATATTCCTGATGAAACCCAGATGACAAATAAGCGCTATTGCTTGATCTGTTGTTATGCGGGAAAAGCTGAATGGCTCGCTCTCCTTGAACCATCTCCACAAAGACTCCATTTCTAGTTATAAAGACTATATCCAATTCCTGCTGGTGTTTCTTCTGTTGTTCAAAGGTGACTATTAGGATCATTCCTATGGCTACCCAACCTGTCCATTCCACTCCACGACAGGATGCATAACATAGCATGATCGTGGAACAAGCTAGCAGTAACAGTATACACGCTACCGGGCCTAAAACAATACCTTTTTCTATACTCCACCTGAGAGAAGCCAGCGTTTCCAAAGATATATTTTGTGCATAGATAACTTTATCAAGAACCCAAGCTAACCCATTTGATAATCCGGGTATTCCGTCCATTACTATCTTTAGTATACCTCCTCCTAGAATACAGGTAGTCAGGGGAAGCGCTATCCATCCTGATATCCAGAATAGATAGGGGAACTGCCCTAAATGATGAATCGTTAGTGGGAAAGTAGATAGCTGGGCTGCAATACCAACACATGTAAGACGCCATCCGTAACGCAACAGCCAATGGGATGGAAACCATACTTTAAATAGAATTGGATACCAAAAAACGATACCAATTACCGCTAGAAAGCTAAGCTGGAACCCTAATTGATAAATCCAAAGGGGTTCAAAACAAAGTAAAATAAAAGCCGCTGCTGCCAGACTATTCCAAATATTCACCCGCCCTGGAAACTTTTTTCCCAGCAAAACGAAGCTATACATTACCGCCGATCGGAACACGGATGGACCTAAGCCTGTTATCAAAGCGTACGCCCAAATGAAGAGTATAGAAATAACGATGCTAATGGTAGTTTTCCATTCCCAGTAAGGTAAAAGTTGACTCAAACAGAAATGGATCATCCAAGCCAATAATCCGACGTGCAAACCCGACACAGCCAATACGTGCATCGCACCAGAATGCGTGTAGGCTTCTTCTATACTTTCATCTAATTGGGATCGGTCACCTAAGACTACTGCCATTGCGATCGAAAGGCCCGATGTATAGTTCATCCCATTGGTTAATCGATGACGTACCTGTTCCTGTAATGAAGCCACCGCGGTGTGGAAACTCCGATCCTTCGCAGTTGGATATACTATCCATTTGGATGCAAACATTTGCCAATGTATACCTTGCAGAGCTAAGAAACGCTTATAGTTGAATTCACTTATATTCCGAGGGCCAGATACGGCTTGCAGTTTTCCCTGAAACCTGACCTTTGTACCCGGCGTAAAGGCCAATACATCAGGTGTAAAGACAATAACTTTGTTACCTACCCCATGAAAGGTATCCGATTCGGTAATCACCATCTGGACCAGGGAAGTGCACCGAGTGGTTTTTCCTTTTGGTGTTTGGCAATGCTGAATATCACCAATTACCGATACTGGATTCCGCTCCTGAACATTGGCAGGCCAAAATACCCGTTCATCAAGCGCACTTTTTGCATGATAAAAACCGACCATCCATAACCAAAGACTGATACAAATACCAAACAATGATTGGCCTACCCGCTTCTTTGGCTGCCACCCCCAATACCAAAGGAGAAAAAATAACAAGAGTAAACATAAAGGTATACCTGGCCATGGTAAGACGTTCACTGCGACTATTTCGCAAGATAAAATACCAAGTAAATAAGGTATTAATACCCGGGTTGCTGGCCATTGCTTCCAGAATGACATGCTAATACTTCATTGCGGGCATTTTTCTGATCAAAGATGCAACAATCGGTATATATGGCGCAACTCTTAATTTGTCAGGTAAACGCGTACGGGCTGGTTTTGGGTGGGGGAAGAATTGACTTTTCAAATGTAAATAGTTCCACTTTTTCCTTTTTTCCCTTTAGCTCGATTACCCCCACCCTTTTCAAGGGGTATAGATTCGCTGGAAGATTCAACTTATTAAGAATGCGTTTGGACATCAGGATACTTACTCTAAACTTATTGCATACCGACTGGATACGGCTGGTGGTATTCATTACATCTCCGCTGTAAACGATATCTTTTTTTATAATACCAATTTCTCCGGTCGTAACAATCCCTGTATGTAATCCTACTTTGAATTCTGGTACCAGACCATAGCGTTCCTGATAGCGAGCTGCCGCCTGTTCGATAGCATCCTGTAGCAGAAAAAAGCATCGAATACAATTATTGTATTGAATACCTTTCTTCATTGACCAAGAGATTACTACTTCGTCACCCACGTACTGGTATATTTCTCCTTTAGTCAGAATAACCGGATCCGTAATGTCTGTAAAAAAGTCATTTAATAACCTAAAGAACTTAACGTGACCCAATTTTTCCGCGATTTCGGTAGATGACCGTATATCCACAAACATAAACACCCTTTCCTCTTCTCGATGCTTTTGATAATTACAAACTAGTAATTTTAGTAAAACACCTTGCCCATACTTTTCATTGACGATCAAAACGATAAAAGTACCCAAACTTACAATAACCCATAAGAAGATACTTTTTACAAAGTAAGGACTCCTAAGTAAAGTAATCGCTTGGAAGTGTGCATCATCATGGTAAGTCGAAAGTCCACCTTCAACACGAATTAGAATTTGGTAGGTTATAGCCGTAATAGCAATATTCAAGACCGTTGTCACAGAGGTATTTATTAAAATACTAATACCAAATGGACGTTCTCTGGACCACCGGCGAAGGTATTTGACCAATAGGCTACCAGAAATCAACCCTGAAAACAGGCCCGAAATAGAACCTAACAGAAATAGCTGGGAAAATTGATATACTTTCGTACGGCGCAGGATCAGTCCGTCACTAATAACATGGGTATGCAGAGCATCAATCATACCAATCAGAGTCCAGCAAATGACAATAGCCATGATCTGTTGTCTATAGAAATTCCTATTTCTCGTGGACGACACCGACATATGATCGTTTTCCTTTTCTCTGTTAATGAATTGCAAAAGTAGGTGAAATATTTCCCGTACCTAGGTAATAGCGCCTAGGAATAAAATATATTGCGAACTTAAACCGATCAGAACAAAGTCTTTTTACTTTATAAATACAATCGTAATGAAGGAACCACCAATTATGATGGAACATCTCCTGAATATTGAAACTGTTATCCTTACCAATCGAACTGTGGTTCGGCGATTCCGTGAAAAAGACGGTGAAGCTTTTTATCAATTGGTTCAAGATAATTACAACAGATTAAACGATCATTTCTCCCAGATGATTCAACTTATTCATAGCCCCTCCAGAGCCGAGTGGCATGTCAGGCATTTATTAGCTAAGTGGTTAACATTTGAAGGGTTTTACTTTGCCATTTGGGAAAAAGAACAAGCATCCATTATTGGATTTATACAAGTCGCTAATGTAGATTGGAATGTTCCAAAAGCAGAGGTGAATTTTTTTATTGATAAAGCGCATGAGAATAAAGGGATCATGACGGAGGTACTGCACCAACTTATTCCTTTTGCCTTCTCTAAGATGGGTATTGAAAAACTAACAGCTTGTCCTCCTATGGACAATTATGCTTGTCAACGCCTGTTACGCAAAACTGGCTTTCAACGCGAAGGTGATTTACGGTCAGATTTTCGACGGCCCAATGGGGATATTATTGATGTAATGCTTTTTGGCCTTACCCGTTCTTCTTTCGAAAAAATATAAACGCGATCCGCATAACTTAATCCTAACCAGATAATGCTGACCCGACCTATTCTAAGCGTAAGGAAAAAAAGTAAAACTCATTTTATTCGTCCTACCACAGGAAAACAAAAGCACTAAAACACCTTTGAGTATGTACGCATTATGGGTAAAGGATTTAGCTGTAACCTCAAAACAGACCAGGGAAAAACGCATCCGGAATATGACGAAGATTTGGTCTTTGATCTGAGGATATGATAATACTTATAATGTCAAATCGGATTTCACCCATGTGATTTTCTTGTTCCATAAACGCGGAAGCTGCATCGAACAGCATACGTTTTTTGTGCTCATCCACATCATCTTCCGGATACCCATTACGCAGGGAAGAACGGGTTTTGACCTCAACAAAAATCAGTTGATCCGATCGCTTTGCGATGATGTCGATTTCAGCACGACTGTAGCGCCAGTTGGTAGTTAATATTTCATAATTATTACGCTGGAGGTAATCAACTGCTAGAGATTCCCCCGTTTGCCCAAGCAGCATATGGTTTTTGGCATCAGACATATTAAGACTATTCAAACTGGTATATAAAAAAGGCTCCACCTACTTAAGGTGGAGCCTTTTTTGCCGAAGAGCAAGGAAAAAAATTAGAACTGTCGGATAAATTGCCCGCTGATATGCTGGAAATTACTGTTGATCTGATAAAAATAGGTTCCTGCCTCTTCAATTTCATCTTGGGTTATCAACCACTGGTGGCTCCCCTCTGGTACATTTTCTCTTCGTTCATATACCAACTGACCATTTGCACTCCAAACCCGCAAAACGATAGCCTGTTCGTAGGGAACGGAAAACTCCATTGTTGTAAAATCCCGGAATGGATTAGGAATAACTTGCGCCTGAAATTCAGGGATTGTTCCTTCCTGGATATGCCAGAAAATGGTATGTACTTGGTTATAATGATCAATTGCCTGGCTTGGTATTCGGTGTTCAGAAGGAATGAACCAGTTTTTGGTCCAAACTTGTTTAGGTATTTCCAGATAGAATAAGATAGAATTCGCTGGCACAATCTGACCGTTGGGATCCGTCCAGACCATACTCATGGTTTGCGCTTCGATATTTGTAGCTATTTGTGATAGTGTACCTTCAATGATACCAACCTCGGTACCTAATGGAATATTGAGTCGAGCTTCCCATTGCAAACCAGACCAGTTCATTTGTTCTAGGTTTCGAACTGGAACCTGCACACGCATACCATCCGGTGTCACAATGGGTGCACCTAATTCCATGGTATATTTGCGGTCAAGGGAGCGTGGTGAAGCTCCTGCTGTTGAAAACACAGCATCCATGGTTACATCACCGGTTTTTACAGCAGTGAAATTGGTATTTAAATAATCCTGACTAAGGCGCTCCATCGTGAGTGGATAAGGGAAGTCAGGTACTACATTGCCATCTGTTTCTGGCATATCTAATTGTTGCGGTACGAATCTCCAGTTGGCTACATTTCGGAAATCGTCTTCAAAACCTAATATCAGCCGTTGAACAACAATGAGATCTACTGTTGATAATTCACCTGAACCATCTGTATCTGCGGCTACTTTTTGATATGGGGATTCAAACAACTTAATACCAAGAATATGCTTTTGCATATCGATCAGGTCCCTAGTAGTAACACCATTTAGGGGATTTCCTTTTCCTTTAAGCTCGATATAGTAATTCTCATTCCCCGGGACATTAGCGAATCTGAAGGTGCCCTTTTCTTCTGTCATCTGCGGAGGAAACTGGCTATTCATTAGACTGACTTCTACCCCATCAACCATCGCGCCAGTTGGACTATTCACTTGGCCAGCTACAGTAAATCCACTTCCGTTGCCGTCACAAAAATCATCTTCATCAATGATTTCGAGTAAAGTCAGGCAGTAATCCCAGTTACCATCTTCATCACCTACCCACATGGCAATAACCTGAATGCCCGTATCCGCACAAGAATAGAATTGCGTAGCATCAGTAGGAGGTGTGAGTGGTCCATCACCTGGCTCGGGGCCCATCCGGAAGATCAGATTTTCGGCTGCAGTTTCATCGTCTTTACTATTATCGTTAAAATCGTCAGCCCAAATTTCAGCTAAGCCATCCTCTTGTATGGAAATAGTAAGGCCAGATATACAATTCGCCATCGGCGAGGTACCAATATTTCCAGTATTAGGATCTTCAACTGTAACCTGAAAGTTACAATTCCTGGTATTCCCACAAATATCGATTAAGGTATAGGTTATATTGTAAATCCCTTCGGTAATCCCAGGATGAACCAAACCTGGCCCTAAGTCGCCCGAGACAACAAATTGCGTTTCGTCTTTCAGACATTCATCAAAGACTGGTTCGGGTAAAGTGAGGGTATCAGGACCTTGATCGCTAATTTCGAACACAAAGTTTTCAGGACAAACAAACTCCGGAGGGGTGATGTCTTCGATTTTGATGATTTGCGTTCCTTCATAGTAACCAGTACTATCAGGAGCATTAGGGTCAAAGACACACCAATCAATAACCGTCCAGGTTCTTAAAATCTTAGTACAGACCTCGTCATTCACACTTAAGACACGATCGAAGTATCCAATCGCCAGCATCTTGCACCCTTCTCCTAATATTTGAGGTGCATTAAAAGGCTCAGGTAGGTTGTCTGGATGAATATCCTCAGGAGTCATACATTGATCTGTAGTAAATTCGGGCGGATAAGTGATTTGTAGCGCAACGGTATCAATCAGCTCGATCCGTTGAACGCAGGTTACCGGATCAGCGGCACTTCCTGCGACTGAGAAAGTTCTAAGGACTACACCCTGACCACAATCATCTAGTGTGACATCATCAGAAAAAGTAATATCATATTCGTCACAAATACCATCAATAATAGGAAGTCCTCCGGTAAGATTCAGGTCAGTAAAATCTTCATCGCATTGTAGCTGAACATCCGGTGGGCAGATCACCGTAGGTGGTAGCTTGAAAATGACCTCAATGGGAACCATACTGAAGTTGGTATTACCAAAGCAATCAACAGCCTGAACAACAACCATAATCTCTGTTCCTACATCCTCACATTCCACCCGTAAAATGGTACGAAAATCTTCATCTGTTTCTTCCATACGCCGTATCTCTAGCGTGACAGGACAACAGTTATCAAAAGCATCAATTATTAATGCATCTGGTCGAATAATCCCGATACCATCATCATTAATAGCTACCGTTACTCGGTCATCACCAATAATAGTTGGCGCTGTTCGGTCTTCTACCACCAACACAATTGTGCAGGTTCCCACATTACCACATTCGTCTGTGGCTTCGTAGGTAATATCATGGGTGCCGATTGGAACATTGGTTAATATACCTCCATTCTGCATGAAATCACCTAATGGTGTAATTAACCGGACATCAGTGCTAGAGGAGCAGGAATCTGTTACGGTTACGGCAGGAATTAAAACATTGGCTACACAATCCGTTTGAGAATTAGTAGAAACCGTTATCGTATCAGTGGTACAAATTAATTCTGGTGCAATGGTATCTTTAACTAGAATGATCTGATCATGTCGGGCTACATTGCCGACGCAGGCATCGACAACCGTCCATGACCTTACTACCGTAAAAGTTCCTCCACAACCCGGAACAATTTCATCTCGATAAGTGGTTGTGAGGCCAAATAGTCCATCACTAGTTGAAATTGGTAAACCGTTAACGTTAGGATTACCTACAATTGAAGGATCCAAATCATAGTCTGAACAGTCTAGAAATCCACCTTCAACACCATTCAAATTAGGTGGGAAAGTTACATCTTCGACGTCGGGTCGCAGAATGTTTATTTGTTGGATACATTCTAATTCTTGACCAATAGAATTGGATAGTGTCCAGGTTCGAGTAATGATGGCCGACTCATTATTACACATGGCTGACATGTCAATAAGCTCGTCTTCATAGGAAATTTCGAGATCGTCACAATCCGTTTCGGTAGGTTCACCTGTGCTAGTAGGATCAGTTGGTGTGCCAACTGAAATATCAATATTTGGCGGGCAAGTTACTTCGGAAGGTAGCAGTTGGTTAATTACCAATACAGAACCAACACAGAAGTTTCCAGTTGGAATATGCGTCACCTTAACGTAAAGGGTTTCACCAACATAATTCTGATTAACTACGGGAGTTTCTGGAATATTTGGACCATCTGGCGTGTACATGACTTCTACCAAAAAGTCAGAAGGAGCATTGGGTGAACAAATCGCTGAATTTTCTTCTCCTTCAAGGATTTGATCATAAGTAATCGTGGCCTGACATGCTCCACCGATGGAAACATTCACCTGATTATTACAGGCCAGTGTACAATTTTGTGCCTGTAGCTTTACGGGCATCAAAACTAGTACCCCAAGTAAAAAAATAAAGGCTCCAATCATCTTGATCATGGAATCATAAATGCGTAGACTTAGCAACATGTCTTGTCATTTTCATTATGTAATACCGGGATACATTTTATTCATCGGCTTTACACCGGCCAAAAAGAAATACACCGGTAGGGCGTAAACTTTTAATGCCGTTTACATCTGGTATTAGTGTTCCATAACGAAGAAAAAGTTGCTAACCTATTGAAGGTCAACGTATACTGGCTAATTGGGTAGTTGTTAGCTGAGGGTAGCAGCACTATACTAACGAGGATACTTAAACTTATAATAATCGAAAGAGCATCGTCAGAAACCTAGCCTTTTGATCATCTTTTGTAAAGATATGAATTCCTCGTTTGATTTGCATGTGTTCAGAAAAAAATTCAGCGTAATGTAACGCTTTATACAACTTTATTACTGGCGAGATTACCTTCAAGAACGAAAAATTTCTGTATTGGTTTCATTATAAACAAAAAAAACTGGGTACATGATTGCACCCAGTTGATTAAGTAACCCAAGAAAAGTGTGTAAAATCGAAAGAGCAATTACTTTGATCCGCTCAGGATTAGTCTTTTTGTTACTATGTATTCATCGGCTTTGACCATGTAATAGTATAGACCATTTCCATTAAGGTCGCGCCTGCTAAGTCCAAATTCATTATATCCAATATTAAAGAAGGCTTTGTCACGATGTACGATACGGCCAGCAGCATCAAATACTTTCAGATATACATCACCAGATTTTGGTACACTAACCCCAATCATAGACGTATGATCAAATGGATTCGGATGGTTCTGAAAAACATGATAGTCACCCTCTAACCTTGGGTTTCCATTCTTATCTTCTATCTGCAACTGGACGTTATATAAGTCCCCACCATAGACGTAGGCTTCTGCTGGAGTGGGGGCTGCATTCATTCGTAGCGCCGTAAATAAATCAGATGACCTGAAGGCCCGAAAGGTTAAGCTAAAAAGACGCCCTTCTTCTAATGTTAAAACATCATTCAGTTCATTCCAACTGGTACTAATCAACCCCTGTTCCACATTTTCAAGTCCAAAATTTTCATCATTCATTCGGGGTAGGTCACCCGCTTTAATATCAATTAACTCCAAGAGGCGTTCATCATATGCAAGGGTAAACTGGTACCCGGTAAGATTAAATAAATCGGAGGAACTAATATCAACCCTAAAGGTTTCTCCTGCTTCGTAGGCGTAATCTCTAACCCGAATAATCATATCACCATCGGTAGATCGGGCTTGTCCCTGCAGAATACTATTTGGTTTTACTGAACCATTTACATCGCCTACTTTTATTCCAATAAAGTCAGCACTTTCTTGTGTAGTTGAAAAATTCTGAATACGTTTCTGCTCCGGAAAATCCATTTCTAGTGGGTTTTCCCCTTCAGGAAATTCATAACTGGCATCAATAAACCGCCATGATGTATTGCCATTAGGAAATTCAGAATCCTTATTCAGGATCAATTTTCGTAATCTAATGAGGTCAAGTGTAGAAATATTTCCTGAACGATCCACATCCGCCGCAATGTACTGGTAAGGTGACTCAAAAGCCTGTACCCCAAGGATATGCTTGGAAATCAATATCATATCGTAAGTAGAAACCCCATTTAATAACCCATCATCTTTCTGGGGTTTAATGGTGTAATCTGTACCTAAAGGCACACCAGTTAATTCGAAAAATCCATCTGATCCAGTAATGGTTGCAAAAGGGTTATCACTTTCTACTTCAACCATTACGTCCTCGACCCTTTTACCTTCTTGCGTTTTAATACCACCAGCAATATTTCCACTTGCCGTCTCTTCTTCACCCTCAGGGCATAACTCGTTGTTATCCTGAACCGATACATAGGTAAGGCAATAGTCACTATTCCCAGCTTCATCAGTTGCCCACATTTCAATCAATTGGTTACCAATATCATTACAGTCGAAAACAATCATAGTATTTGATGGTGGGCTCACAGAGTTGTCCTCGGCTAAGCGAATGGTCAAGAGCAAATCGTCTTCATCGGTACAGTTATCTCTGGAGCTACCATTGAATATATCCGCTTCCAACATGGCTAAGAGTTCACCTGACTCCATAACAGCCAGATTAACAGAAATACCAACAATACAGATTGGAGAGGGCGCTTTTATATCCTCGACGACAATCGTCATTTGTGTTGTAGTGGTATTACCACAGCGATCATTGGCCGTAAAGGTTACTATTGTTTCCCCAATGGGATAATCCCCACTGGCGTCTGCGCCATTAGACCTTGCATAAGGTGAATCATTAGTAATGATGATGTCATTGCTACAATCCTCCGCTTCTACAGGCATAATCGAGATAAAAGCTGTTTCACAGGATGAACCAACCCCTACCGAAACGTCTTCAGGTACAGTAAGTGCTGGTGGATCATTATCAACTATTTTAATTTCCTGGGTGTACGAAAAACGCCCCACCGTAGAAGATACATCCGGATCATACAAACACCAGTCAATTATGGTCCATCTTCTCAATATTTTATAACAAGACGGAAAAGAAATATCAAACCGAATATCTTCAAAACTCATAGCTACCATGGAGCAGGATTCATAGTCCACAACAGGCCTGTCAAAACCATCAGGTAAATCCTCAGGAGACACCTGCGCCCCGCAGATGTCAATCTCTACATCTTCAGGCCAAGCAATCAGGTCCTCTGTCAGAGGATTCTGGTTTTCCACGGTTATTCGTTGGCTGCAGAACCCTGTATTTCCAAAGTTATCAATAACGTTAAAGGTTCGAATGATTTCACCCGTTCCACAATTACTAAGGCTTAACTCCTCCGTCACATCAACTGTATAATCACAGTTATCAAATACTTGAGGCTCACCAAAACGGGATAAGTCCGTAAGATCATCTGAGCAATCAACGGCCTGATCAAGTGGGCAAACTACCGTGGGAGGTAATTTATCTTCTATCCTAACGAACATCATGCATTCGTTATAATGGCCAAACAAATCGCCTCCTTGTGCTTCCCGAGTAGGATCTACTGGCCCCGAACCAGGATTCTCCTCATAAACCCGCAGAATGACACGTATGGGCTCGGTACCGATATCTTCACAACAGAAATATATATGATCATCAAAAAATTCTTGTGTGCCAGGGGTATTGATATCATCATCTCCATTCAAGTTAGAGCAACCGCCAATATCCATGCGACGTGCTTTAAAATAGAGCGTATCCCTTACATTATCACTACTTCCATTATCAAATACCCTAGCAGCTACAATGGCAATACCTCCATCTGGTAGGGAAATAACATTCTGATCATCACAAACTACAGTTGGCGCTTCTGCATCTTGAACCAATAGCTGAACTGTACAACTGGTCATATTTCCACAAGCATCGATCGCAGTATACTGAACAAAATGCGTCCCTGCCGGAACAAAGTAATGTGGGCCAACACCAATACCACCATAAGAGGTACTAACAATAAAAGTTGGAGACCCATCACAATTATCTACAATGGTAGGTACTGGCAACCGTACCGTGCCGTAAGCTTCGCCCGAGACTGTATTGACAACAATATCCTCAGGGCAAGTAATAACCGGTGCCGTTTCATCCTTTATTTGAATAATTTGATCATCCTGACGAATATTACCACTACAATTCTCAATGACCCGCCACGTACGTACTATGGCTAGTCCATTTCCATTACAAGTCCGTGTGGAATCATCACTAACGGTTAAAGTAAGATCACAATAGGAATTAGAATCAATGGGAAATCCATCAACCGTTGGAAATCCAGCCACTTCAGGGGAGGTATCCGTTTGGTCACACGAGAGGATAAGATCTTCGGGAAAAACAATATTGTTTAAATCCGGACGACGCAATACAATCGTTTGAGTACAAAAAGAGGTATTCTCACTTGCATCAGTGGCCGTCCAACTCCTTGTTATCACCAAGGAACCAGAAGAATTACAATCGGCCTGATCTATACGATCCGAATAGGTAAGGTTTATCTCCCCTGTGCAATTATCGCTTACATTAGGCATACCCAATGCACTCACACTAGTATCTTGTGTACAAGCGATAACAATATCTTCTTGAACACAATCGAACTGTGGCGGTAGATTATCTACAATTTCTGCGTAACCTGTACAAAAAGTACCCGTTGCCTGATCAATAACCGTAATACTTACAACCTGATCCAGGTAGGAAGAGAAATTAAATGAAAATTGATTAATCCCGTCCACAATTAGGGTTCCACTAAGGGTTCGAATAACTATCTGCTTGTCACCAGGACAAGTTTGGGTACTTTCTAGAATGATGTCTGCTGTAATAGTCGCCTCACACGAATTATCCAGTGCAAGCTGTAAAGGGTTATTGGGGTCTGGATCGTTACAAGCTAGTGAACATTGTGCAGACAATTCAGGGGAGCATAAGCCCAAGAACCACAAAATAATCAATAGCCCCCACCATTTGGCTTTTTTCGGAGGCGCATAGAATCGCTCCCAACGATTCAAAATCCATGTTTTCTCCATGTTTGTATACATCTTCCTCGGGTTTTGATAATGTTTAAATGCAGGACTGCCTTACGGCAAAAAAAGATTACCCCTCCTGCAGTGCTCTAAGCTGCAGAGGCTCCGCATCATTTTGATGCTGACTCAGTACGTAATAGCAAAACTCTACTGTAGTATTGAAAACCTTTCTTCAGGATTTCGTCTGAAGGAGAAGAATCAATATTTGACTGTTTTCTTATATATATGAAAAAACCGTGCCAAAATTATCAACTGATCGAATCGATCCACTTTCAAACTCCGTAAAGGAAGAAGAAAAAACTATGCCAAAAAAAAGCCCCCCTCTGAACATGCAGAGAGAGGCCATCCCAAAAACCGATTTTAGTATAGATTTTACTGCTTATATTTTTAGTGGGCTAATATAAGCAGTGAACCGCACAGAATCGGCTAACCTAAAAGAAGGTATGTACTATTATAATGAGGGGAAATACCGAAGGCAAAACAAATATTAGTATTACAAATATAGTTTATTGAAATTCTTTTCCTATACCCGATTATAGGTATTTAACTAGGTAATTGCCTTCTCAACAAATTGCACCCGTATATACGATGCTTACTGCCAATGGTTTCCTGGATAATGCTAAAAGCAGCTTTATTTTTATCCTTTCCACAATAATAATTTGGTAATCAATTACTTTAACAATCAATAACCAAAAATTAAAATGCCCTAATAGTTAACTAACCAATAACACCTCCTTCCCGGACGTTTGCGGTATCAGCTGGAACAATAGAGTAACTATGTCCATAACCTCTATGCAAACATCAGGTTTCAAATACCATCCAAGAACATATTTGACTATTCACCTAATATTTATCCATCTTATGGATTGACCAATAATATCAATATGCGCTGACATATATGTTTTGAGGGTGACGTAAGAGGTCCTTACCAGAAAAGCGTTTTAACCGACCTTACTGTTTGTAATCAACATCATGGTCATCTATGATTTGACTGGCAATTTCGTGTAAGTTTGTTTGAAAACCTGTATAATACGAATGAGAACTTAAATCAACATGATAAATACTATGCAACCAAATTAGGCCACCTGTTTCTTTTACTATTTCTCCTTGATGCCCTTTCTGATCTGTAAAAATTGACGTATCACTTGGTCCCAACATAGAAATTTCATCTAATAATAAATCATCAAGATTCATTTGTGCTAGGTTAATCGCTGCCCACCCTGTTGGAATAGTAAAGATATTAGTTGCAGGAAATTCAGCCCGCAATTGGTCGACAACCGTATTATGAATTAATTCATCAATGAAATACTGATAAAGCTCTTTTATGGTATTAAAACCATTCTCTTGGGCTAACTGCCTCCAGTCTGCTGGAAAATCAGGTGGTGGGATAGACAAAAAAACCGTTATGTTGGGATTACTTTCCAGTGCATATTTTATCCAATCCCTATATCCATCAGTGGGGTTTTCGGATAACTGCCCAGCAGTCATACCAAAAAAATCAATATCCCCTTGGTCGAGAGTTGCTTTAATCAAATTGTGTTCTGTAGTAGTTGAGTCGTTCCAAAAGTTTATTGGCCTTCCATTTTCTCCTCCTCGGGTAATAAGCGTACCCTTATGATTTTCAAAGCCAGCGTCCATAGCGCTAGTGTTGAGTTTTGCAGCATAGGGTTTAAAAAAACTATTCCCTATAAGCAACATATTGTACCCTTGCTGCTCTTCAAGAACAAACTCATCCTCTTTTTTGCAAGATGAACTTAAAAACAATATGGTGCATACACTTAAAATTAATGGCTTCATATTCTTCTATTTTCCTCATTAGACCCAATTTTCAATGTTTGGTTTAATTATACTTTATTCATTAGTGCAAAAATTACATAAATGATGGTAGGCTGATTATTGGTCAGCCCCTCTTTAATAGTTGGCTAATGCTATACGAGTGACTCCCAGATATTGCAAACAAATGAATCAGAATAAGACCCGTCCACGCTCAAAGTCTTTCCATAGACCTGTCGTTCTATTACTCTGTGATGTATGGTCACAGCGTTTAATCCAGTGAAACCTTGATTTAGTTATTCTGCGCTGCTTACCCAGAATGACTGCATTCTTCATGCAAAAGATCTAAAAACTAGAAGAATAGAAATAAAAGGAACACCCCTGTTTATTTAAATCAGCTTGATAAAGCTGCATTTTCTCACCCATAAGCATTTATAGTTCGCTCATATCGATTAAAACATTCTAACATACCCAATAAATGGAAGGACCGGTATCTCATCTACAATATTCGATATAATCGTAACACCAATATCAAAAGAGCTTCTCCTAGATATGATCCTAATACCTTGAATACCAACATAAAGGGAATTTACTTCACTACCCGGTATTACATAGTTTTCCGATAATAGTGCGATGCTGTTACTAACTCTATGTGTACCCGAAACCATAATTGCTGGATAATCGAAAAGGTCACCATTAGCAAAGCCATAGCCTGTTCCAATAGATATATTGGATTCAGCCTGACCATAGGTTACCACACCGTACCCTAAGGTGAGGATTCCCCCATCGAGGATACCAGCCATGATAAATCCTCCACCCGCATGAAATTTATCAGATATATCAAATCCTACTTTAGGGGTTAGAAACCATATAGGCGTTCCTAGAACAGTTGAAATGAATTCAAAACCCCCTCCAATCGAGATATTTTCTGTTATACCGTAATTGACAAAATTTCCAGTTGCTAGTATATTTTGATAATACCCTTTTCCTTTCTTTATAGGTATTCCAGAAGGCCCGAAGAAATAACGTGTATTGTGTAGGTTTTCAAATTCGAATTCCCCTTCATAATACAGACGCTCTACTGTTCTAATATTTTTTGCAATTAGATTCATTTCCCCATTAACCGACTGTATGACTAATGTTATACTGTCTTTGCTGATTATTATTCCTTTATATTCAGCCCCATTTTTCATCTTAACAAGAACAATTTCCTCTTGCTTTGTTGAATCAGTCTCCGCTTGAGCGAACAAACCGCTGAAAGAGAAAATCAACAAAGAAATGAGGAGGGTTTTAGATACTATATTATTCATAAATAAGTTTTATTGCTATTCGGGCTAGCTGTATAAAATATCCCATTGAGGATACGAGGATAGTTTATTGCATATAACTCTCTTTTAATGCTTTAACTCCTAGTATAAGCCTATTGCTTTTGGTATTATGTTTACAACGTTTAAGCTATCGCATTTTTGAGATAAAGTACCTATACCTATAGTTCTTCGGTAGTAATGAGTGGAAAAGTCACTAGTCATTTAGGACAATGGGAACTCTGGCAACCAATATCTGATACGATGATAACTCTTGCACCTATAATTAAGGATACAAAAATTTGAATTGCTTTTCCAAAGGTTTCCAAACCACTACACAATATTAAAGTGCTAGCACCACCAATAGCACCTTATAAACCAGCTCATTATAATATGAATATTTCCAGGTTTGAATTTCAAATCTAAATATATATTTACGGTTACCACCAACTTATTCATACGGCTGGTGCATCTTTACATGATAATAAATACCTACCAATAAACGGACCCTCTAATCCAACTTTAAAGGACCAAAGCCAAATTTAACTTTGATGTAGCGGGTACTTATACAATTAAAGTAAAACTCTAATTCCCACACTATTAAAAGCTATTAGCTTAAATAAGCTATACAGAATAGAAACCACCTTCCTTATGAAAGTGTGTTTAGAATTTAGATCCCGATTTTATCCGTAACCTAGTTGGTCAAAGTATACCAATAGCACAGATAATTCAATGGAAAATGCAGTATACAACCGAAAGGGTAGGTTGCCGACAAGGCAAATTCCTACCCTCTGAGAATGATAAAAGGTACCTGCACCCTATACACTTTTGCTCACATTCCTAGGAAATGGGTATCCGTGGCAGACGTTCAGATACATTTCTTGTATCCCGTATGAAATGCACCCTTCCATTTGGTAAAAGTAGATACAATAGCTTTTGCATTAAAATCGAAGCAACAACTACTTTTTTGGAAGGACTATGCGATCTGGCATTGACCAAACCATACGACTAAACTCCTCATTCACCTATTATTTATGATGACTACTTTTTAGATATGGTCATCTATCTACGTCGTTGGTCTTTACGGTTAAAACCAAAAGCTAAAGTAATTTCATGTGAACCTGATGTAAACTGCTGGAATTCTTGGGTTGATAAATCAAATGTATAGAAGAGGTTAACAGCTGAACGATCATCAACTGGACCACTTTGATTACCAAACCGCAGTTCTCCACCTAATAGCACACCAACTATTCCTAATGTTCGATACGATAAGCCCGCTACGACGCGGTCCTCCAGGAAGCCTGCCTTCACATTAAAGTCCGTTTGGAAAGGAGCATCAAGAACTTGCCGAAACATAATGGATGGTTCTAAACTGAAAGCACCATCAGCAAATACTAAATTGTGGCCCGCAATGACGACATAATGACTTAGCAAGGCATTATCATTCTGTCCGGAAACTACGATATCATCTAATCGTGATCTTACCATATTAATAAATGATACCCCTGCGAAAGTGTTTCCATCTTGACCAAACCTACCGAAAACGCCTAACGAAGCATCAAACTCACCCTGCCCATTCACAAATGCTTCGATGATATCATCACCAATTTCATATAAATTTTCACCAAAAATATTGTTACCAATACTCATTTGATGATACTGAAACGAAAAGCCAGCTGATAGCTTAGCATTGTCACCAATCCCAAATCGAAATGCAGAATTCAGATTTGCTTTAAAGCGTGTCAGACTGGCAGCACTTTCGGTGGTGAGCCCCAAGCCAAATCCGAATACATTCCCAATGGGACCATTATACTGAACGCCAACTGTTTTGGGTGCATCCGGGAAACTCGTCCATTGGGCACGAGCATTAAACATAATTTGGTGCGTATTTCCAAAACCGGTAGCTGCCGGATTAATTAGTACAGGGTAAATATTATAGTGAGCAAAAACAGCTTCGTCCTGCGCTTTAAGATTAAAGCAGGTGAGGGAAAAAAACAAGAACAGGATATGAGGTATAAACTTTTTCATATGTGAAATCGGTTAATGGTTCATGGATTGTTTTTGGGATAGCAAGGCCCAGTTAAATGGGCCTTGCTCAGGTGGTTATTCTTCACGTAATAAGGTAATCGATCCTTTGAGTTGCTGGGGATTACCATCAAAATCGACATAATCTAAAATATAGTAATAAGGGCCTTCCGGTAGTAATTCTCCAGTGCCAGTAGTTCCATTCCAAGAGTTATCATAATTTTCAGCTTGAAAAACAAGCTGACCGTAACGATTAAATACACGTAATGTATTCTGATTGAACTCATCCACACAGTTAATCAGGAACCTTTCATTTAATCCATCACCATCAGGGGTCATAATATCCCGAGCCTCTGTACATGGGAAGCGTCGATCCTGGACGGTTGCTCGAATCGTTTCTTGTTCGGTGGTACATCCTCTGGCATCAGTAACCCGGACAACATAATCACCCGGACATAAATTGGTGAGGGTAGAGTCCTGATTTGCTGCATCGGCATTCCATTCAAAGAAGAATGGACCTTTACCTCCTGTAACAACGGCAGTAGCTGTTCCATTACAACCATCTGTTGCAGGTTCAGTTACTACTTCTACAGAGATTACTTCAGGCTCTTCAATAGTAAAGGAAGCTGTACCGGTACAATTATTTCCATCCGTAACCGAAACAGTATAATTACTGGGGCGAAGGAATCGTAAACGAGGACTCGTTTCACCATTGCTCCAATTATAGATCAATGTCGGACCAACACCGCCTATAACGGACACCAATATTTCACCATCATTCTGGCCAGGACACGATATATCAGTCACGATACCATCAATATCAATTCCGGAAGGTGCACTTAATTCAACTTCTTCGGAAGTAGTACATCCCGCTTCATCAATTACAGTAACTATATAGTTGCCGGCCTGAGCGCTGTTAAGGATGGCCTCGCTACCAACAATCTCTTCGTTTAATATCCATTCATAGATATAATCCGTACCATCACCATTCTCCGCATCAATACGCACACGGCCATCAGCACTTCCGGGGCAACTCACATCAAATCCGTTATAATTAGACAGCACGGTTAATTGTGCTGATAGCATAGAACTCGTTCCGATTGTAAAAGTTCGCGTCAATGTGTTTCCACTACCTTCATTAACTGTAACGGTATATTCACCTGCTGCCCGATTGAATAGGTCTTGGTTGGTGGATAAAATATTCCCTTCACTATCCGTCCATTCGTAATTGAACGGTTCGCTACCACCATTTACCATCAAATTGAGCCCTCCGTCCGTATCATCAGGGCAAGTAACATTTACTACATTAGTCGACAGGCCAAACTCCGTAACAATGATAGGATTGAGGGTTACTTCACAATTATTCTCATCTATAATGGTAGGTATATATGACCCT
Organism: Saprospiraceae bacterium; assembly: GCA_013214265.1. Taxonomy (GTDB): domain Bacteria; phylum Bacteroidota; class Bacteroidia; order Chitinophagales; family Saprospiraceae; genus DT-110. The sequence goes on from JABSSK010000010.1 coordinate 30,167, forward strand.
TCACATAACCCAATGATCTGTGCTCCATTATTAGGGCTATTCCATCTGACTGTATAATTAGGTGTTCCACCCTGAAGAACTAAATCAATACTCCCGGTACAGCCAGCATCTTCAACATCATGACCAATATCAATTGAGATAGCTTCAATTGGATCCGGCTCTAGAATAGTTACTGTGCCTGGCTCCGTGGAATTGGCAGCATCCGTAACCACAAAGTTGTATATTCCACCAGGAAGATCCGTTCTGGTCACTAATCCGTTGTTTGAGCTCATCACTACATCATCAGAAAAGGTCACCGCATAGGGTGATACACCACCTCGAATAAGGATCCGGATTTCACCAGTATTATCTCGATTACACAGAATATTGGTTGGCTCGGCATTAAAGTTCAACATCTCTTCGGTAAAGACAACCTCATACGATTGTTCTACCGAACATGAATTCTGATCGGTAATGGTTACATCGTATTGCCCCATAACCAACTTCGTTAAATCTTCAGATCTTGCTCCCGTATTCCATCGGATAGTATATGATGGGGTACCTCCAGAAATTGTTAGGTCAATAGCTCCATTGGTGTTATTCTCATCGCCAGTGACGGGTGTAACATTAGCAGAAATTAAAATCGCATCTAGTGCAGTAAGCTCAAAGGTCCCACTCAGGCTGTTTCCAGCACCATCCGTTACCGTTACCGTATAATCACCTGCACCCAAGTTAGAGATAGAAGCTGTGTTTGCCCCTGTGTTCCACGCATAGGTGTAAGGGAGTAAACCTCCTGATACATTCACCGTTATAGAGCCATTAGACTCTCCCGGGCAGGTCTGTGTGATATCCTGTGATGCAATTTCTAAACGCTCTGTAAGTATAACACAAGCAGAAGCTGTACAGTTATTTCCATCGGTTATTGTTACACAGTATTCACCAATTAGGCTCAATCCACTCAAGTTACTTTCATTACTGGTAAATCCAGTAGGACCAGTCCAACTGTATTGATAATTACCTGTTCCTCCGCTAACAACTAAATCGATAGCACCATCATTACCTGAATTAATGGTAGTCGTATTAATATTATCAATGTTAATACCTGCGACTTGTCCAATCGTAATAGATGAATCAATTGAACATCCATTGTTATCCACTATAGTCACAGAATAAACACCTGGGTCGAGATTATTCTGGTCCGGTGTACCATCTGGCAAGTCACCACTCCAAACAATATTTAATGGGACAGCCCCACCTGTTATATTTAAGCTGATCGATCCATCATTAGTTCCACGACACGTCGCATCTGTTACGGACGCCACGATCTCCAAGCCTGACGCAGGTTCATTCACTACAAATGTTTCCGTAATGGTTTCTGCTGTGCCATTATCGGTTACCGTAACTGTATATGTCCCTTGTGGGATATCGATCAAATCTTGAGTTGTGCGGCCCTGATAGCTCCAGCTATGGGTATAGTCTCCGGAACCTCCTGTAACCTCAATATCGATAGCACCTGTTGCATCACCACGACAATCAACATCAGTTATAGATGGCGTTCCATCAAATGCCAACGGAAAGATTTCCATGACGGTCACGGATCCTGGTATTACAGTATAATCAATAGACTCTTCGTTAGTGTCAATAAATTCAATTGGCTTACTGGTATCTAATACGATACTAGAAACACCCGAATTAATTAACGGCGTAAATC
>JABSSK010000100.1 GCA_013214265.1 Saprospiraceae bacterium
CCAGGATGGTGATGGTAATATCACCGAAGATGTACCATCATATCCGAGGCCTCAAGAAGTCGTTGGTCCGCAAAACAGATATATCAGATTGTTGATGTGTAAGAGGACTCAAGAACGGACAAGGCTTCAGGACCAGTACAAAATAGTAAATCCAATATACTTAAATTGGGTGAAAAACCATGTTTCTCCTGAAATACCTGAGGATAAGGAATTAATTTCCAGTGTGGATCAGGTAATTGCCGCTGTGGCTTAGGATGAATGACGTCTCTTACATCCGCTAAGCCTGCTGGAACGTGAGCCTCCCAATGTTGGGTTCATTCGAGCGATCCTGGGATTCCTAATAGATCCAACACCGATTGGAGTAATAGGGCGTTCCAGTCTACCAAGCGATCGGGCTTAGTATCATATAAAGATTGTAGCTCATCAGCGTAAAAGAGGTAGTAAGGTGCATTTCCGTAGGCGGAGTAAATACTGGCCCAATGTTGCTGCTGCCAAGGCTCCTCGTAGGAAATCATGACTTCTGTAATGGGTTGTTGTTGGTTCTTACCTTTTTTTAGGGGCACCGTTAAACGTAGTACACCATTCGAGCCTGCGATATAGGTTCGATTCCGGTAACTTCCCTTCCGATAATTTTCCCAGTCCTCCAATACTACGGTATCATACATCAGAAATTTACTGATGTATTGTATGGGGGGTAGGTATTGCCATTCCAGCAAAGCTTTTTTGGGCACGAGTTTGTATTTTCGGCAATTCCTTAAAATGGATAAACAAAAGTAGCTGGTTTTTGTCGATAAAGCAGCATACTTGTAAATGATAGTGTATGGATTATTTGGTTCGTAATTGGACATATGTTCTTTTTGTAGGCATACTTTTCATCGTCAATACCCAGCTTTTAAATGATGTCGCTTGGATATGGGGTGGTGCGGAAACTACATTGGTCGAACAAGCCCAAGCGGGCACTGAAAGTGGCCTCACCGTGGATATTCTGCGAATTTCCAATGCAGCGAATGATCTGAATACGTGGGGTTTGCGTTTTCCCGGCTTAATTATGGTTGTTTTGGCAGGCCTCATCTTTGGCTGGATTGGTTATCGATTGTTCGGCTGGAATTTGGTGCTCTCAGCTGTATTGGTTTGGTTTGGTAACCTAGGGCTGTCCACGCTGGCAAAAATAGGGAGTAGTGATATTTGGTTGTTTTTTGGGCAAACCCTAATTCTAATGGGCATGTTGGCGTTTCTGAAAAAACCGTCCGCATTATATCGCTTGATCACCTATGTAGGTATCCTGCTCGCTACGTGGCTCGATCCGTTCTCAACTATAATATTAGTCATGGTGTCGAGTTTAGGTTTTGTTTTTTTTCACCCTAACGGGAAAAGCTATTTTTCCCTGCATCCGTGGGCTATTCTTGGGTTAGCCATGTTGGCGCTTTGGGCAACAGAGTCATTGCATTGGTCATCTGAAACCTTTTATCTTGGCTGGGGCCGATCATCCTGGGGGCAATTTAGTTTGTGGATGGTTATCAGTCAATTACCTTTTTTGGGCTTTTTTGTGGCAGGTGTCTGGGATAGCATACAAAAGGCTAGAAAAAAGGAAGAATGGTCTATCCTTCAACTCGTTTTGCTCTTGGCAGCCTGGAGTGCACAGTCTCCTGCTATCCTGATACCAATTTCGTTGTTAATTGGGAAGCACCTTAATGATTACTTCCTGAAAAACTATCCTCATGGAAATATTATAAAAACAGTACAGCTCCTACACCTAGTTGGTTTTTTCTTTTTAGCTACCTTGCTTATGCTAGGCGGGTTCTGGCAGTATCGTGGAACAGGTTTTCGGGCAGGTATGGCCTTTAGTGCTGTTTACTGGATGCTGAGTTTTGCAGGTGTCATCGGTTTGTATGGTTACAATCGACGATTTGTTTTGGCCGGACTTATTTTATCCGGCGTTTTAGCAACTAGTATTTTCTGGTTACAGGTTTTTCCAATTTTAGAAAGTCAACGTATTTCTAGAGTCGTAATCCAACAAATTGATAATATCGGAACGGACCGTACCGATGTGTTTGTGGATAGCAGTCTGATTGTTACAGCCCCTTCTTTACCTCTATACATTGCAAAAGAAGGGAAAAAAGTTGTCACGGATCGTAAAAGCGAAAATGAGCCGCCCGAGATCATTATTGGATTTCCAGAACTAGATATCCACCGAATGGAAAAGGATACGATCACAGGACTTTCGGATCAGCTATCACCGGTACAGTTGGTATTGAGCTATGGGGCATTACAATAACAATCCCCACAATAAGAAAATATTGCAGGGATTTTTTTCTTTAGTTGGTTGTTATGATGGCCACTTAGGCTGCATTCATGTACATGGCGAATAATAAAACAATTAGTAATACTGTCGATACAATAGTGACTGTAAATACTTGCTTCGCTTCTTTCTTTTTGCGCGCTTCGAGGCGCGCTTTTCTTTTACTTTTTCCCATAACTGTAAATTTTATATGGACAATTTTGTGGGACGGCCTAATTATATATCGTCACTAAAATATACAGTAAATTTTATAATCCACCTAGTAAATCACTCTAATATGACTTCCTACATTACGTATTTCCAGTAAATTACTGTTCCGCAAGGAGTAATCCAAATCTTCATGCCTAGCAATCAATATCTGATGAGCGTTGTTCTAGGCTACTGGCCCTGTTGTTCGTAAAATTCAACAATTCTAGGGTCGGTCATTACATCCTGAGGTCGCAGCGGCTGTTTAAGGACAATCCCTTTTAAAGTTCGGCACCTACTGAGTGCAACGTAGGTTTGTCCGTGTTCGAATGCACCTTTTCCAAGATCAATGATTACTTTTTCGAAGGTTTTGCCCTGTGCTTTGTGAATAGTAACAGCCCAGGCTAGCTTAAGCGGAAATTGTGTAAATGTTCCCAGCGTTTCTGTTTCAATTTTATCAGGATCTGTAAGGCTGGGCTTATACTTTAGAATTTCCCATTCCATAGGGGCGAGGTCAATCTCTTCAGTTTGCCCCCGAAGATTTTGTATGGCTATCTTAATGGAATGGGTATCCAAAGAGGTGATTTTTCCGATTGTACCATTTACAAATCGTTTGTCAGGGTCATTTTTAATAAACATGACCTGTGCATTTTTTTTGAGTCGAAGCGCAGATTCTGTGGGGAATAAGGAAGGCTTAAATTGTCCTGTTACCTTGGCCAAGTAAGTCTCTTGCGCAGTATTTAAGCGCGCAAGTTCTTGCTGATTTATGCGGTTAGCAGTGGCATTACGCGCCGTTAGCGTAATGTAAAAGTCTTCCGTTTCAAACTCCGGCAGATACCTTTCGTTCAATTCTTCCAAATCCTCATAATCAATTCGATTAAGTCTTACGGATTCCAAAAGGCGAAGGAATAAACGACTTTCCTGCCGATAGACCTGATTAAGTTCGATCATTTCCATGGAAAACTCTGTACGAAAAACGTGGGCAGAAAAGAAGTAGGGAGATTCATACTGTCCCTGAAAAAGCATGGCTTCTACATCCGAAGCAACTACAGGTGGAAGCTGGAATAGGTCGCCAAAGAAAATGACCTGAACGCCACCAAATGGAAGGGGATTCTCGCGGTTGATACGTAAAAACTGATCCATATGATCGATCAGGTCCGCACGTACCATGGATATTTCGTCTATAATAAGTATCTCTAGGTTTTGGTAGATGCGGCGATTACGTCTTTTTTTAATCTCCGATTGATCTATCAGACGAGGAGGGAAACCAAAGAATGAATGAATGGTTTGTCCACGAACATTAAGCGCAGCAATCCCGTTAGGAGCAAGCACCACGATCTTTTACCGGTTGGTTTTGAGAAAGAGCTGAAGCAGGGTAGATTTACCTGTTGATGCACGACCAGTATTAAATAGATTTTTATGGCCTTTTTCCATTTCATCTAATGCATAATGGAAATCACTGCTTAGCGCAATAGGGTCTTTTTTCATAACGTGGAAGGTACAAAAATTACTGTTTCACCTTGTTGCCTAAGGAACACTTCAAATGATCAGAACCTACGGACCTAATTTTCGTTTATCCTATGAACATACCATTTTACCATGAAAAAGCAGACTATAAAGCGCCCCCAGCCATTTGAGTTTAAGCAATTTTCCATTGCACAGGATCAATGCACAATGAAAGTAGGCACGGACGGGGTATTACTTGGTGCTTGGTGTAATGTAGATAATGTGCAAACGGCTCTGGACATTGGAACAGGTACGGGGGTAATTGCGATCATGTTGGGTCAGCGGAACACCGATATGGAGATACATGCAGTGGAGATTGATGGGCAGGCTTGTGCCCAAGCTAAGGAAAATATAAAACAGGCACCTTGGGCAGGACGCCTACAACTGCATCAAAACTCGATTCAGGATTTTGCAGCCTCGTGGGACGATAAGTTTGACTTGATTGTGAGTAATCCTCCTTTCTTTACAGGAGGTACTTTCTCCGATCAGCAGGATAGAAATAACGTGCGGCACACCATTAAATTACCACATGGTGATTTATTACGCTCAGCTCGGCAGTTATTGTCTCGGGAGGGAAAGTTCTGTGTCATTCTTCCACTAATTGAAGGGTTACGCTTTGAAGAACTTGCCCGCACCTATCATTTGTATTGTACCCATAAAACGGAAGTATTACCCAAAGCAACCAAAAGTGTGGAGCGGCTGCTGATGCAATTTGAATGGGAAGAAAAACCTTGCAAAATCGAGCAGTTGGTTATTCAGCATAAGGGACGAAATGAATGGACAGATGAGTATATCGCACTGACTCATGCATTCTATCTTCATATGTAAACCTGAAGGCCACTGGCTGGTTAGAGAAAGAAATCCTAATATTTCAACTTCTTGCCAACCAGTGGATCAAGTAGCTCTTAAAATCTTGCGGTGACCCCCGCCACTGCATTCAGCCCAAAAGTAGGATAGTACCGCCAGCGTTGTCTCCGATTATTGGCGATATTGTTTACTTGAACGAATGCACCTATCTGATTTGTAAATGCATATTCAGCTCCAGCGCTTATGTCAAGTAGCGCATTTAGGTTTTTATTACCTTCCGTAGCATTGGGGACAGGCACACCATTTTCCAGAAAAACATCCCCTTTTAGTTTTAGTTTGTCATTTAGCATTCTATACTCAGCCCCTGCATTCAAGGTTAGCGAGGGTAAATGCCAAGCTTTATCTTCACGTTGTAAATCGTATACACGGTAGGTCACATTTCCGTGAATGTCTAAGTCCGTAAGTAAAGGAAATATAATCTCTCCACTCAGGGTAAAAACATTAGCTGTATCATACAGGACATTAAACCGAGGGATACTGTCTTGATTGGATAGAAATAAGGCTAGATTATCCACATCTTCATAACTGATTTGTGCTCGATAATCAATACCAAGGTATTGACCTTTGATTCCTCCGTAATACCTGTTTACAAAACTATTTTCCACAATATTTCTGGAACTCAGAAATGGATTATAATCCGTTAGGGCGCGGAATGAATTCTTCTTTATATTACCATCGATCCCTACAAAAGCAGTCAGGATATTTTCAATCACATTGAACGAACCTTCTAGATTGGGGTATATATAAAACTCGTCATTATGCGAAGCAAGGCGAACGCCCACTTTAGCCCGAAACCGATCACTGTGAAAAGCGTAGCTAGGTTCTAAAAAGAAGTTGTGAAGGTCCTGATTAAGGGTGTCTTTATAGGTGGTAAAATCAGTAATCAGGTCGACGTTAAGTGCATGCAGATCATCGATCCATTTTGATGCTCCAAGGTTAATGATAAAATTAGACTCTCTGGCGGCATAATTATCCTCTAAAAAATAGAATTCCATACCTGCACGATAATCGATATCCGCAACAGTTTTTTCGCTGTTCTTCACACCTAATTTCCCGTGAATTAGCCCAAAACGTTGCCTGACATCATCTTCTGAATAGGTTAAATTAGAGGCGAAGTCATCATCAAGATCATTATATCCATAGAAATGAACAATATCCCGTTTATATCCTACTTGAGCATCAACTGCAAATCCATAATCAGAGTATAAAGTTCCGTCCAGTAAGACTTCCGTATTTGAGAATTGCTGGTTTTCAACCTTTTCGGAATTATTAGATGATAAGTGATTGATGTCAACACCAAATTCAATATTATCTGCATTTAGAAGATCATAAGAGAATTCACCAAGGAACGTTTTAGGGAAGCCAAAACCTATTTTCCCATAACCTGCATATACGGGACCTTGATCGACTTTGGTTAAGGCAATCGGGCGAATCTTTGGGGGTAGGTACTGTACATTGAGAACTCTGCTATTGATAGGATAGGCCAAAGAAGCCACTTTATTTTGCAAAGGGGGTAGTTCTGGATTCAGAACGATGCGGTTGGCATCGCCAAGCCGGGCGTTGAATTCCTTAACGATATCGACTTCTTCTCCTGGTAGCCCCGAGTTTTGGGCGAAAGCCGGCAGAAAAATTACCGAAGTTAAAAGAGCAATTAATATATATCTCATGCTAAGTTTTTTTAAGCTGAAAATGGGATTAGCGGTTGTTGTTATTGTTATTGCTGTTTTGCATCTCCAGTGTACCATTACCTTGGCCGGACTGAAGTTTACTGCCTTCATCAATCTGACGATTTAAATCACCTAATTTTGTTTTGGCTTCATCCACGAGTTCTTGGTCTTCATTATAATTGTCTAACAAAGCTTCTAAAGCGGCTCGCGCGTTGTAAAGATCTCCTTTTTCACGCATGACATCAGATAGTAGAAGAACGGATTTTGCAACCCAATAGGGGTATGCACTACTTTCTTGATTGGCTTCTAATAATAAAGCTTGTGCTTGTTCTAGGTTACGTTGGCGATAGTTAATGTCAGCGATTAAGTAGCGTGCTTCAGCTGTTTGTTCATTATCACTAAGCAGTACGACTTGCTGTAGGGCAGTCAGAGCTGATGGATAATTCAGGTTGTCATACGATAGTTTACCTAAGTAGAAATTGGCGGTAGCGATCTGGCTATCACTAGCTCGAGCGTTACGCGCTACTTGCTGGGCTCGCTGATAAACACCATCTGTGTTACCAGCACGATAGGCGGAACGTAAGGCGCCCAGCTGAGCTTCAAACAAGTCATCTTCACTTTCCGCAGCCCCCTCCAACTTAGCATAAAATTCAAAAGCACGCTCAAAATCTAATTCGTAATTATAGGCTATAATAGCCGCCTTATCCAGTGCTTTTAAGTAATATCGACTGGGCCCCTGATCAACAATCCAGCTGTAGTCCTCAAGCGCTTCGCTATATTCCCTCAAGACACTATGGGATTCACCTCGGTGGTAGCGGGCAATAAGCTGATAACGGCCCTGAGGAAATTGCCGAACATAATTAGTAAATGAAGCCACAGCACTACTGTAGTCCCCATTTTCGAATTGGGTTTCTGCAGCTCTGAAGGTAATACTATCCCGAAGGAAGTTATCGGGTTTATATCCAGGGATGGTCTCTAAAAAGGAAAAGTATTCGTTAGGTCGATTAAGATCACGAACATAAATCTCTTCCAAAGCAGCCAAAGCCAACTGTGCTTCATTTGATTCAGGATTATTACCAAAGATCTGCTTGTAATAGCTAGTTGCTCTTTGGACATTCCCCTGATTATAACTAATGAGGCCAAGTTTTAGTAACCCTTGATTAATGAGTGGGGATTTTCGTCGGTATTCCGTTATCAATCGGCGGAGTGGTTCTTCGGCCTGATTAAGTTTACCAATTTCTTGATAACTGGTTCCCAATTGTAAAAGAGCATCATCAGCATATTCCGAATTTGGAAAGTCTTCTACTAAATCTTGCAATGCCAGAATTTCTTCTGTTTTACGTCCTCTTAATCCTTCAATAATTGCTTTTTGAAAAATAGCATAATCGTATCCCACGAAGCGGTTGTCAATCGCCTGATTGTAGTACCGCAATGCCAGATCGTATTGGTTGTCTTTAAAATATCCGTCTCCCAACCGCAAGGTAGCATCCCCTAGCAAGTCATTGGTTATGGTTTTATTTGAAATAAACCGTTGGTTGCGACTTATACCATCAACGGTTTCTTTGAAGAAGGTCTTTGAACGGGTATAGTTGTCGAGTTTTAGATAATTATAACCTTGCAGGTAGCTGGCTGTATATTGAGATGACTCCTCGGGAAGTTCGTCAATTTGGCCCCCAATGGAGAAGAAACGGTCTAAATGTTGAATACTGCCTTGATAATTTTCGTCTCGATGCTCAATATCGCCCATCCAATAATAGGCTACAGCTCTATTTTTTGGATTAATGGGGGTTTCCAGTGATTTTTCAAAATGGTCCATAGCATTATCAACGTCATTTTCTTTCAACAACTGGATTCCTCGATTAACAGCAATAATTTGATATGTTTCGAGAATGCGTGGGTTGTTGGAACGGGTACGCATCCCTTCCAATATTTCAAGAGCTTGTTGATAATCACGGTACGATAGGAAAATGTCAGCCATCAGGTTTTGAGCTTCCGCATAGTATCTTGAACTGGGATCGAGACTCTGCAAATCAGTAATAGCATCTCTGGGACGCCCAAGTTCATAGGCTAATTTGGCATGATTAAACAAAGCATCCTCCTGTATGCGTTCAACGTAATTCAGACGCTTAGCACTTCCCAGGGCGGAAAGTGCATTTTCTTTATCACCAGTTTTCAGATAACAATCTGCCAGATAAAACATTGCGTTTTGTCCAATAGGGGAGTTGGCTGTGGTTAAAGGCTTAAAACTTTGCACCGCTTTTCGATAGTTGCCGGTTTGATACTGCGCATATCCTAACTGGTATAGTTCTTCTTCCCGCAATTTAGATGAATTACTGGCATAGTATTCCAAGTAAGGCAGAGCACGTTGGTATTCTCCTTTTTCAAAGTATGATTGCCCTAAAAGCTGGTGTAATTCTTTGCGATTTCGGAGTCGGGTATCATTAATTACGGGCTCTATTTCGGAAATAAGTTTATCGTATTCTTGGTTAGCAAAATAAATTTGTGCGAGGTAGTAGGGGATATGACGGCGGTATTTTTCATTATTTTGAACCCTTGATAAGGTAGTTGAGGCTTGCGTATAATCGCCTTCGAAGAAATAACAAAGACCAAGGTAATAGTTGGACTGGGCATAGTAAGGTGACTGATCGTCTCGATGAATTTCCCGTAAATAAGAACGGGCGACCCGAAAGTCTTGCTTAACAAAATGGGCGTATCCTTGCTTGAATCGAACTTCAGAACGCTGAGCTAGCGTCATTCCTTGGGTAGGTACCTGGTTGAGATATTCCAGGGCTTTATCGTATTTCCGATCGTCAAAATAGTAATCTGCGATATCGATCAATGCCTGATCATACTCTGGGTCGGGCCGTCGATTTCGGATATAAGTCAGGGTAAGTTGTTCGCCTTCAGGTTGTTCGAGCCTGACTGCACATTTAGCTTGCATCAGTTCCGCTTTGGCCTTTATCATTTGCATTTCTGCATCTGGGACAGGTGGGATTTGTGCTAAGGTTTGGGCGAATGACCTTTTAGCTTTCGCTAAAAGTCCTTGCTCATAAAAGATCATACCGTCTTTGAAACTCTTTTGAGCATCAGTAAAAATGGCTGTTTGTTGGCTGAATCCAACAAAGGATCCTAATAAAAAACAAACGATAAATAGAGGGTGTCGATTCGGCATCATGGATAGAATCATTTGAGAAATCGGGTTTTTTATGGAAATGAGATTGACCTTACGGGGTCATTCTCCGAGGTATCATTTGTATCGCTGGAGCGGTGAATCCGCTTTTGGGATTATCAGAAGCGTGAGTTGTGTAGTGAGGTGTAATATCTTTTTTAACTAATATGTAGCCTAGGTTATTGTTAATGGTGTAAAAAAAATAGGGCTGACCTCCTCACTACAGTGAGGAGGTCAGTACATATTTATACAAATTCATCCACCGATTTTTCAATTATTGCACAGCATTCGTGCAGTTGATCCTCCGTCATAATCAGCGGTGGAGCAAAGCGTATGATGTTGCCATGGGTTGGTTTGGCTAGCAAACCATTCTCTGCCATTTTGAGGCATAAGTTCCAAGCAGTCGGACTATCCTCATGATCGTTGATAACGATCGCGTTTAGCAAGCCTTTACCTCTTACTAGACTGACTAAGTCGTGTTTTTCTACTAGGTTCTTTTGCATGCGCTCACGGAAGATTATACCCATCTTTTCAGCGTTGTCAGCCAAATTCTCATCACGAACTACTTCCAGCGCTGCTTTCGCCACAGCACATGCTAATGGGTTGCCACCAAAGGTTGATCCGTGTTCACCAGGCTTTATAGTAAGCATGATTTCGTCACGGGCAAGTGCAGCAGAAACAGGATAAAAACCACCAGATAGGGCTTTGCCCAAAACCAAGATATCCGGTTTAAAACCATAATGATCACAGCATACCAATTTCCCAGTACGCGCTATACCCGTTTGTACCTCATCAGCAATGAAAAGCACATTTTTTTCACGGCACATCTTGTATGCTGTAGGCAGATAATCATCATCAGGAACGACAACCCCAGCCTCACCTTGTATGGGCTCAACCATAAAACCAGCTACATAAGGATCCTCTAATGCTTCGGCTAATGCATCCAGATCATTATAAGGAATGATCATGTAACCCGGCATAAAGGGTCCAAAATCAGTTGTGCTACTGGGATCAGTAGACGAAGAGATCGCCCCTAGTGTGCGCCCCCAAAAATTGCCGGTCACAAAAATGATTTTAGCTTGATTGGGAGGAATCCCCTTTACTGTATAAGCCCATTTCCGACATAATTTTACTGCTGTCTCACCACCTTCAACACCTGAATTAGCCGGTAAGATGCGATCGTAACCAAAGAGAGACGTCGCAAACTCTTCAAAAGGACCTAGAATGTCATTGTAAAATGCCCGAGAGGTTAGGGTCAACTTTTGTGCCTGGTCATGCATCGCCCGTAAAATATGAGGATGACAATGACCTTGGTTTAATGCACTGTAAGCAGATAGAAAATCATAGTATTGTTTTCCCTCCACATCCCAAACGTGAACTCCTTCACCACGTGCAATGACAACTGGCATTGGGTGGTAGTTATGAGCGCCATGTTTATCTTCTAGTTTTATGAGCTCCTCTGAAGAGCGTATAGCTTGTTCCTGCATATCGTTAAGTTTAATGTTTGTTCTTGTGCGTAAAAGTCTAGGCGATGTATCACCAAAAATATGCTAAAACATGTTAACCATTTTCGATCCTGAAAAAATCTAAAACCAAATGGATAAACAGTGCTTCCAAGTATCTACTGTCGACTAACTAGCTCCAGGCGCTGTATACATTGCCAAAATGTATCTAAATATCTGTGGATTCAACGAGAATTGCACCTTTTTCACTCATTTCTTTTATTGCCCTTTCCGTATCCTGAGGTTCTAAATTTACACCACGAGTACCATCCGTTACTAAGTAAGTCTTAAAGCCTAATGCTAGAGCATCCAAAACAGTATACTTTACACAATAATCAGCCGCCAACCCCAGCACATAGACCGAAGTCACCTCCTTTTCTTTTAGAAAATCAGCCAACCCAGTTGATTGTCGATGCCCATTGTCATAAAATCCACTATAACTGTCAATTTCAGGATCGGTTCCTTTGTAGATAATTTTGTCAACCTTTTCGGTATGTAGGCCTGGTGCAAATTCAGCACCAAACCTATCCTGTACACAATGGATAGGCCATAGAATTTGTGATAATCCATTTAGATCAATCACCTGCCCCGGATAACGCCATGGGTGATTAGCGGCAAAACTCTTATGGTTGGCAGGATGCCAGTCTTGGGTTGCTATTACCCAATCAAATTGATCCATCAGCATGTTGGCAACTGGAATAACGGCATCTCCTTCTTTTACCTCGAGTGCGCCCCCAGGACAAAAGTCAATTTGAATATCAATGACGAGTAAAGCCCTCATAATACCTTTTGATGTTGTTTTATACAGAATCCGTAGTTAGTGAACACAAGATAACGACATCCCGATACAACAATTAATAACGAATCAACTGAAGGGTGTCCAGTCCAGACCTCACCTTTAAATACTCATTGAGGCGAGGCTCATCCCGGGCAATTTCCCAACTTCTTTTACCTTTTTTCCAGCGAACGAGAAATACAGGTAGTTCGTTATCATTATCAGAAAAGTCGGTTTGTTTTACTCGACCAAAGCCAAGCTTCATAAGGTCCGGAAAAACAACCTTTGTTTCCTGTATGATGTTCTCGAATGGCACAAAAGCCATTTGTAAACTATCGTTTTGTTGCTGTAATCGTAGAATTTCCTCAGCTTGTTCTGAGCGGATGGTATTGGTTATTTCTAGCTTTCTGGCAATTTGCCCTAAATTATCCATTTGGGACTGTAATGCCTTCACTGTCTCCATTTCAAGCTCATCATTTTGTAGGAAATTGAGTTTCATTTCTGTTAGCTGACTGTATTGGTTTAGTCGATTCTGGTAATTAGTCAGAGAGTCTTCTTCTATGGGGCGACCAACCAGCTGAAGAATCAATTGCTGCGTACTGTCTTCCTCAATTAATGTGTAATCAATACATCGTGTAAGGGGGTTATAGTCATCTTCAGCATTGAAAGATACGCGTATAAATTCTTCAATTTGAGTCGTTTGTTGCCGTTGCCGTAAAACCTTAAATAAAATGCGGCCACTGGGAAATACCAATAACAAACTGAATATAACCAGAAACCAGCGGGTCCTTTTACCTTCTCTGGGGTCCAAATAAGAACGCATTGGAAAATTCAAATAGCGAATAATCAAAAAGGTAGTCAATGCTATAAAAAAGGAGTTAAGAAAAAATAGATAGAAGGAATTTAGGGCAATAGTCCACATACCATTAGCTAAACCAAAGCCTGTCACACACAAGGGAGGCATTAATGCAGTAGCGATAGCTACACCTGGTAGTGCATTGCTTTTGTCTTTACGACTGGAAGAAATAATTCCGGCCAGGCCACCAAATATAGCAACCAATCCATCTAGTAGGGTAGGTGCCGTTCGGGCCTGAATTTCTGGTGTGATAGAACCTAATGGTGTTAAGTAAAAATATAAAGTGCTGGACGCCAATGCAATAATTATAGCAATTCCGAAATGCTGAAGGGATATGAATAAAGTCTCCCGATCATTGATACCAACAGCAAGCCCTACACCTAGTATCGGTGACATGAGCGGACTGATCAGCATCGCACCAATAATTACCGCCGGAGAATTGAGGTCCAATCCCAAAGAAGCAATCAATATGGAACATATCAGAAGCCAAGCATTCGCTCCCCTCATACGCTTCCCATTTTTTATGGAAATGATCGTACCCTCACGATCTAGTCCTTCTTCCAGATTGACTAGCGATTGAAACCAAGCCCGAACCGATTTCCAGAGTTGGTTTAAAGCGTTCTTTGGCTTTTCAGGTTGATTCGTGTTGACAGGTTTTTCCATAGCCGCTAAAGTTATATTAGGTAAGCAATTGCCCGTCTTCCATAGTTAGGGTACGATCACTCATTTGGGCCAGTTCAGGGTTATGCGTCACAATGACAAAAGTCTGATTGAAATCTTTTCGCAAATCAAAAAGTAGGTTATGAAGGTCTTCTGAAGAGGCAGTATCCAGATTGCCTGTAGGCTCGTCAGCAAAAACAACATCTGGCTGATTCATCAATGATCGAGCTACGGCCACGCGCTGTTGCTCACCACCTGAAAGCTGGGTGGGCTTGTGTGTGAGCCGATCCCCTAACCCTAAATAGTCTAGTAATTCTTTCGCTCTACTCTTGGCTTCGCGTTCCGTTTTACCCGCAATGAAGGCTGGGATACAAACATTCTCAAGCGCTGAAAACTCTGGTAATAAAT
>JABSSK010000101.1 GCA_013214265.1 Saprospiraceae bacterium
AAATTGAACCCGCAGCTGAGGTGAACACAAAGCAAAAGGCTGTTTTTGATCCGGTATACTCCAGTACAGAAAAGTTGAATGCCCAAGGCTTAGATAGTAAAGGCAGGCGCCGGCTAATCAAAACGCTGTTTGAGAAAATAGCACCCAGCGATTTACCGGAAAACCTACCCGACTATTTCCTGAAAAAGCTAAAGCTCTTAAACCGCTATGATGCCCTATTACGGGTTCATTTTCCCCGAACACAACAAGAAATGAAGGCGGCAAGAAACCGACTAAAATTTGAAGAACTATTCTTTCTTCAGCTTCATCTGCTTGCGCAAAAATCCCAACGGAAAAAGGCCATCAAAGGGTTCTCTTTTGAAAAAGTTGGTCACTATTTCTTGACCTTCTATGAAAATAAGCTCCCCTTTGAACTTACTGGCGCCCAAAAAAGCGTATTAAAGGAAATTAGAAAGGATCTGGGAAGAGGTATTCAGATGAATAGGTTGTTACAGGGCGATGTGGGCAGCGGAAAAACTATCGTCGGTTTAATGTCGATGCTTATTGCACTTGATAATGGGTTTCAGGCCTGTTTGATGGCACCCACAGAAATCCTTGCTCAGCAACATTATCAATCCATCTCGGAGTATGTGGCCGGAATGGATATATCCGTAGCTGTTCTTTCTGGTTCTGTAAAAGGAAAAAAACGAAAAGAATGATTGGCTAGTCTTTCATCCGGTGATATCCACATACTGATAGGTACGCATGCCCTTATCGAAGAACCCGTTGTGTTTAAAAACTTAGGCCTGGCTATTACGGATGAGCAGCATCGTTTTGGGGTGAAGCAACGCGCAAAACTATGGAAAAAAAGTAGCCCTTTCCCTCCCCATATTTTAGTAATGACAGCTACCCCTATTCCCAGAACCTTAGCTATGACCCTTTATGGTGATCTCGATGTATCGGTAATCGATGAGTTACCACCAGGCAGAAAACAAATTAAGACCATGCATATGACCGAAAACCAGCGACTCCGTGTTTTTGGCTTTATGAAGGAAGAAATGGCAAAAGGTAGGCAGGTATATGTCGTA
Source organism: Saprospiraceae bacterium (assembly GCA_013214265.1). GTDB lineage: Bacteria > Bacteroidota > Bacteroidia > Chitinophagales > Saprospiraceae > DT-110. The sequence continues at coordinate 1,068 of JABSSK010000101.1, forward strand.
TATCCACTTATTGAAGAATCCGAAAAACTCGATCTGAAAAACCTTGAGGAAGGTTTTGAAGCCCTTTCCCGAGAGTTTCCACCACCCCAATTCCAAATCAGTGTCGTGCATGGGCGCATGAAAGCTGAAGATAAAGACTATGAGATGAATCGTTTCCTCAAAAAGGAAACCCAAATTATGGTAGCAACCACTGTGATCGAAGTGGGCGTGAATGTACCGAACGCTACGGTAATGGTAATCGAGAACACCGAACGCTTTGGACTATCACAATTACACCAACTACGCGGGCGTGTTGGTAGAGGAGGTGAGCAATCTTATTGTATCTTACTTTCCAGTTTTAAGTTGAGCAAAGAAGGTCGCGAACGGATACAAACGATGGTCAGAACCAATAATGGCTTTGAGATATCCGAAGCTGATCTTAAACTAAGAGGACCAGGAAATATGCAAGGAACGCAACAGAGTGGAATGCTTCAATTTAAAATCGCCGACCTGGCCCAAGATGGAAAAATCCTGCAAACGGCCCGAGAACTGGCACATCGCGTTTTGGATGAAGACCCTAACCTCAACAGCCCGCATCACCAACCCTTAAAACGATTTTACGATACTTATCGATCTGCTAAAAAGGGGTGGGGATATATTAGTTGACCTGTGCGCATCACGCCGTACAATCCGCTAAACAAGGCCAAATTTTATGGCATTTTTCACCAGCCCCGCCGTATTGCGTGCGTTGAGTTTCGTACATAAATTCATCCGGTGGGTTTCTACCGTACTCACTGTAATAAATAGCGTCTTAGCAATTTCCTGATTCGTGTATTCTTCCATAATAAGGTCTAGTACTTCTTTTTCTCTGCGGGTAAGCTTCGGAATAAAGGACTTATCTGATTTTTTTTGACGAGTAGCTTTGGCGATTAGTCTTTGTTGAACTTCACTGGATAAATACTGCTCCCCGGCATAAACCGTCCGTATGGCTTTTACCAATTCTTCTTCTGTCGTATTTTTAAATAAATAGCCAACAGCTCCATTTCTCAACATCGCTGTAATAAAGCTGACTTGCGAAAAAGTAGTAAGGCCTATAATCTTGAGCTTCGGATAGGCTCTAACCAGTATTTTACATAATGCCACCCCATCCTGATCCGGTAACTGAACATCCAACAAAAGTACATCAATGGAGTGTTCGGCAAGCAATTCCATAGTGCGGGCTGCCGTTCCAGCTCCACCTACGATCCGAATATCGGAATGAACACGCAGCGCCTGCTTTATTCCATGAACCACAATGGCATGATCATCGGTAATGAATAGATTTATCATATGCTATTCGTAAGTCCGTTTTTACGGCTAAAGGGAAAATTGATAGCAATCGTGCTTCCTTTACCCTCTTGGCTATCAATCTCCATGGTTCCACCCCAGAAAGCAATTCTTGATCGCACGTTCTGTAAGCCAATGCCGTTACCATGGTATTCGTCTTCAGGATCGATTGAAAAACCCTGACCATTATCTTCAATTGTTGCGTGTAACCCTTCGGTGTACCCCATGATTTGAATCAGTATTTCAGAAGGGGATGCGTGCTTTATCGCATTGTTTACCAATTCTTGGGTGATACTAAAAATAGTAAGTTTTTGCGGGCCTGTCAGCTGACTCTCATCTAGATTATAGTGCTGAAAAATGATATCAACCGACGAATGGGCCTTCCATTCATCGCATATATCCTCGATAGCTGCCATCAACCCAAAACGATCTAATGCTTCGGGAACCAGATTATGCGCAATTCTCCGAAGTTCAACATTAGCTCGATCAACGAGCTCAGCGGTATTGTCCTGCCCCAATGAAAGTTTAATTGATGATAGCATACTTCCCAAACTATCGTGAAGCTCTCTTGCTAATCGGGTTCTCTCAGCTTCTTCACCTGCCATCATGGATTGAGCTGCCATTCTTTTTTGCTCTTCCTCTAATCGAATAAGTTTTTCTTGATGCGTTCTTTGACTTTCTTCAGTCAACTTTCTTTCATACCGCCACCTACTGAAAAGCATCCAACTGGATAACAAAGCCACCAGAAAAACTAAAAGAGTAATTTTTCGGAGGCTTGCAGATTCTCTAGCTTCTCGCTGAAGTATAAACTCCTGCTCTTGAAGTTTCTTTTCTTTAGAAATATTTTGATACTGGGCTTCTAATTCATAAAGCTTTTGGTTTTGCTCGCGAGCAGATAATTGAGATAACAAATCATTGTATTCCATCAGGGCAGCATAAGCAAATTCAAAATTTTGCTTTTTTGCGTAAGCACTCGACAAAGATCGTTGGGCATTCATCATATCTGTTGTGTCACCAATACGTGAGGCGATATTAAAACTCAAAGACAAATCCGTGATGGCTAATTCAAATTTGGATTGAAGGCTATAGAGTTGGGCGCGAGAATTCAGAATACTGGACATTCCAAAAGTATCTTTAATTGCTACACTCGCTTCAAGTGCCCGACCCAAATAATAGGCTGCCGAATCGTATCTTTCTTTTGCCACGAAGGTATTCCCCAAATTCTGCCACCGAATGGATAATGCCAAGGTATCCCCAGCCCGTTGTGCATACCTCACACTTTCACGAAAATGAATAATAGCTTCATCTGTTTCGCCTTGGTTCAGCAGAATAACACCAATGTTACCTAATGTACTAGCTGCCAACTGTAACCTGTTCGCAGCTTGATGTAATTGTAGTGCTTGCGTAAAGTAAAATAACGCTTTGTCATTGTCCCCGATACGCTCAAAAATTGACCCCAAATTATTATTAGTACGTGCAATAAAGTCTTCATCTTGACTCACTGAAATAGCCTGTAAAAGGTATGCCACTGCCTGATCAAATTGACTTTGAAAAAAAGCTATTCCACCAAAATGTCCATAAATTTGCCCTATCCCCGAGGTATCCTTCCGCTGTTGAGCCAATTGTAAAGCCGTATCCAACTTCAATTTGCTTTCATCGTATTGCCCAATACGCATTAAAAGTTCACCTTGCAATATGAGTGCATCCAATAATTGACTTTCATTCGCTTCCGCTCTGGCCCAATCCATAGCTATTACTAACTGCCTTGCTGCACTTTGTGGATTACTACGCATCGAAAGCCGAGCAGAATCCAATACGGCTTGTTGAGCCCAAAGCATTAAACTCATCAAAATTCCGCTTACACAAAAAGTAAATCGAAGGGCAATCCTTTTCATAATGAAATGTACATAAAAAGTATACGGATGCGCTAGTGGTAAACCTCCAATTTTTAGCACTGCGGTTTACGGGGATCATCTACCTTAAAAAGCACGGTTATTACTCGAATAACGTTGATGGATACACAGCAAACCAAGTTACCAGTGCTCTGAATACATGCTTAGATAAAGCAATCAACTGGTTATTCCATCTCAAATTCAATAAAGAAAATAGTCCGAAATCCATGTATCGTTAACTTCTGTATTATTCAAGTTTATTAAACGCCTGCCTCAGCGTGTGAATCGTATAATAAAAACCTGTAGCCTTTGCTCGACTGATTTTACAACCACAACCAATCCAGACTTTATCCTTGCCTGTTGCGCGCAAAGGCCTCTACCTTGCTTTGATAATCAATGTGAATACTATCTAATTGGGAGGGAACCACCTCTGTCTTTTCTATATGGCGTTGGATCGTTTTGTATAGTTTTTCAATCACGTCAGGATGAGCTTCGGCTTGGTTGAATTGTTCAGAAGGGTCTTCCTCAACCTGATAAAGAAGAGGCAGATCATCTTCGGTTATGTCTTCATTCCATGGATTTGGATCCTCGACAAATATCTTCCAGGGTCCTTTGCGATAAGCAACCAGCTGATCATTTCTGTAATAAAACACTTCATCCTGTACTGCTCTATTATCTAAAAAGGTAGCCCGGATGCTTTTCCCATTCAAATGATCTACGGGTGATGAGACACTGGCCATATCCAGAAAAGTAGGAAATATATCCATAGTAGTAGCGATGGCCTCTGACCGGGTATTGGCAGGCACCTTACCTGGCATCCAAGCAATTGCAGGCACCCGGAACCCACCTTCCCATGGACTTCCTTTTTTCCCTTTAAGTAAACCAGCTGATCCACCATCGATACCGGCCCAACCCCAAGGTCCATTGTCAGATGTAAAAAGTACAAAGGTTTTTCTATCCAAATTCAACTGCCTTAGTTGTTTGAGAATTTGACCAACACTCCAGTCGAGCACTTCCACTACATCTCCATATGTACCACGCTTGCTTTTTCCTGTCCATTCTTCTTCTACATGCAGTGGTGTATGTGGAAAGGTATGAGCCAAGTAAATGAAGAATGGATTATCCTTATTGGTTGTAATAAAATCCAAAGTTTTATCCGTGTATCGCTTAGTCAAAAAGGCCTGGTCAGGTTCTACTTCAATAACTGTATTCTGTTCAATTAGTGGTGTGGGCGGGAAGATAGCTTTAGCATAATCCCAGTTATTATGCTCGGGTGACATATCGTTGGAATAAGGAATACCAAAGTAATAATCAAAACCATGTTGATTAGGTAAATAAGCAGGAAGATGACCTAAATGCCACTTCCCGATGCAGGCCGTACGATACTGATTTTCTTGTAAAACCTCAGCCAACGTTGTTTCAGTAGCTTGAAGCCCACCACCCGAGTCAGGAAAAAGAACCCCCCGACTACCAGTCATTCCTGTACGAACCGGTAGTTTACCGGTTAAAAGTCCTGCTCGACTAGGCGTACAAATGGAAGCAGCAACATAAAATTGTGTCAACCTCATTCCTTCTCTAGCCATTTGGTCCAGATGCGGCGTATGGATAGTAGGATGACCAAAGCTACCCAAGTCACCATAACCAAGATCATCTGCAAAAATAATGATGAAATTGGGGCGTGAATCCACCTCCCTGTTACAACTCGACATCGCTAGGACTAACATAACAGTGGAAAGGATCAGGGTGCCCCAACCCTTGCGTACATTAAGATTCGAGTAATATGCAACCATCACTTTATAATTTTATTTCGTTCTTTTTGATCTACAGAATTCGATACTCATTTTCTGTAGCTACATCCGCAAAATCAGTCGTACGATCTACATCCTGACAGGGTAGTACCAGACTTTTCTAGTTAGATTCTATGTTGCGATATATTTCGCCTAGCTTTTTATAAGTGATGTTGGTAACCCAAAACCCCCATACTGGTTTCTTCAAACCTGTGTTTTTTCAGTCTTTGCAACAGCCATCTATTCCTGTGGTTACAGGTTTCTTGAGAACCGAACATACTTCCTATTCCGTTCAAATACGCCCGTAGCCCCAACAAAAACAAAAAGCTATGCTTCGATTAATTGGTTTCCTTTGCAAATAATTGTTGATAAATAGCTCCTCGAATTTTATCGTCTCGACTGTAACCCTCGGGAGAATTAAAGTTCATTTGGGACATAATGACGCCAACAAATTCACGCTTGGGATCGATCCAAAAGTGTGTTCCTTCATATCCTCCCCCCGTCCAGAGGCCTGCATCACCATGGCCCTTTATTCTCATGGAATCACTGGTAACCCATAAGTTGTAACCATTATAACCATACGGATTATCGAGTTGTGTGTGTGGTGCATGAATATCAGCTACGGTGCTTTCCTCCAGAAATACATGCCCATTTAATGTTCCTCTCTTCAAAAGCATACGCAAAAAGTCAGCATAGCCATCGGCGGTAGCCAGCATACCTTCTCCCCCCAAATACAATTCATGGCCTATATCATAATCTGGCACATCGGGTCCAAAAATATCGAGCTCTCCAGGGTATGCTTCTCTCAGCATGCTGTCTTTACCAGAGAACTTAGGCAACAATACACTTGTATCATCGATAGCATATTGCAATCCCTGAATAAGCATGGGATCCGTTATTCTTTCTTTGACCAGATTTTTAAGGGATTTCCCAGTTGCACGCTCCGCTACGAAGCCTAAAATAGTCGTGTTGATACCATAGAAATGAGCTTCACCAGGATGCTGAACCAAGGGAAGCTTGGCTATTCTTTGAATGAATTCGTCTGTATTTTGGGCTTTGGGCAGGTTCTGCAAGGCTTCCAAGCTATCCAGACAATCAAATCCAGTTGTTGCATAGTAGAACCCTGCCTTATGGTTAATCAGATGCAGGATGGTCATTACGGAATCATTCGGAATCAGTTCTACCGGACAAGCATTCGCTCTTTCTGGTCCCCACGGAATGGCTGCTAAACGTTCCCCATTCGTGGTTGTAGCAACCTTCAGATCAACAAATTCGGGAATATACTTCGTTACGGGATCCGACAAGGAAAGGATACCATCTTCGATCAGATCTAATACAAGTGAAATGGTAACAATTTTACTCATCGACCAAATCCTTATCCAGCTGGTCCCATCTACCTCCTTCTCGGGGATGTATTTAGTATTTGTAGAGCCATGTTCATACAGTATATCGCCGTCCTTCCCCTCCAACCGGACATATACGAATGGATATAGCCCTTCTGACACATAACTGTCGATCAGAGCATCTATTTTTTCTGGTTCCTCCAGCGGGAAAAGGCCATTTTGATGCTCTTCTTCACCACAGGCTGTAATTAAAAATAGGAGGAGAAAAGACAAAGGAATCGAGAAACGAAATGGTATCATATTTTTAAAATTTCAAGAGCCAATTATTACGTATGCCATAGTAACCCATTAATTATTGTCTTTCTGGAGTTAGATATTTTTCGATGACGAGCAAGATTTTCTCGTTGTACTTTCCAAAATTCCGGTAGGCTTTTCTTCTGGATTGGGTTATAATCAAATCCAGTTCTGGAATTACCCAAAATACCGATGCCGTTGCTGATCCATGCCCAATCACATCATCACTTAAAATTTGTCGATAGGAACCATCCGCTTGTTTACTTCCCCATCCCATCATGGTAATTCCTATACCCCATTTTTGGCTAATGCCAGGATAGAAATCACTTAAATCCTTTGGTGTTAGGGTATGATAAGTTTCTTCAGAAAAAAACTTTAGGTTGCCATATCTTCCTTTGTTCAGCAACATTTGGGCCATTTTGGCAAGGTCATAAGCTGTACTGTGCACGCTGTACGCCAAGTCCCAGTCTTGAACGGTATTATTCATTTCCAGTGGGTCATAGAGGTACTCTCTAAAGAGTCGGAATATACTTTTGCCAGTGATGGATTCCATAACCTTTCCCGCAAGATCATATCCCATACCATTATATTCGTGGTAGGTACCCACTGTGTCATTTTGAATGTCGTGTAGGAGGCTATTTTCGAGCCATGGATTCAGTACACCATCAAACCTGCCGTGCCCTGAGAAAGCATTGGTGTGCGTGAAGCATTGCCGTAAGGTGACCGCCTGCGGCCCCACCAAAGGAAAGTCGGGCAGGTATTTCCCCACTGGATCTTCTAGTTCAATAAGACCTTGATCTAAAAATTGAGCAAATAACAAACCGGTAAATAACTTAGTGATAGAGGCGATCTCACTTGGCGTTTGTTTGGTAAAAGTGCCATAAAGATCTTCACCAAAAGACTCATGAAATAAAATCCGTCCTTTTTGTGCTATAAGCATATCAAACGGACGCCCTTCATCTTTCATCCATTCGTGAGCAATCTGGATAATTTCCCGTCGCATGGCATCGAACTGAGAAGCGTCTTTTTCTCCCAAAGGAATCAAAATTGGGCTCGATTCTTTCGCTTCTTGAGGTAAGGTTAAGCTCTGATACTGCTGTTCTTTTCCTAGAATCTTTTGTTTTAGTCGCGCATGGTAATCTCCATCAGCAATAATGGGGGTGTTAAGCATTCCTGGTACAGAAGAGTTGTGGGCCAGATCATCTAGGAATGCTAATAACACGGATCCATTTTCGCCAAGCATGATGGATTTAAAAACTTCAAAACCTACAAATGAAGACGTAGCTTCTTTGTGTTTTTCCCATAGTTCTGCAGCCATTCCATTAACAGGGAAATACGCTAGTTCTGCTTCCAATCTGTTGTTCCAACCCATCCAATCCTGTTCGATACAGTACATGGTAGCTGATTTTTTAAGTACTACCCCATTGTTTCCAATGACTTCAGCATAGTAAGCATATCTACCAGGTGCCTTAGGGTAGCTTACTTCATTTAAGTTTCGATCAAACCAGCGAACCTGCAAATCATATCCTCCCCCCAGATATTTCTTAGCTATCTCGGGTGCATTTAGTACTAATCTGGGAAACTTTCCTGGGCGGAAAGGGTACTCATAATTTTCATCCCTAGGTACCTGAAGTTTTAGATTTAAAAAAATATCGCTTTCTAATTTTTTCGTCTGCTGAGCGAGGTATTTTTCTTTATTCGCTCCTTCCAGCAACTCAACCTTTAAGCCCCAGTCCCAGTCTCTGTTGGCTACTTGAATAAGAATAGTATTTTCTCCTTTTTTTAAATTGGTAGAGATGTCCATTCCTGACCATCCTACATTAAAAAAGGTACCTACGTCTTGTTGATTTACGTATACTTTAGCTCCGTCTCTCGCATGAATTCGCAGTAGAGCCTCGGCTTCCTGTTCAGCTAGTACGATGAACTGTACATACCCTACTGCAGCAAGACTGTCTCGTAAAATAGGATTAAGGTTCAAAAACCCGTCTTTATTTACCCTTGCTACCTGCTGGATCGGTGCCCCAGCAAAAGACCTCAAGTCCCTTTGTCCGTTTAGGAAATCTTCTTCAAGAAGGATATGCCAGTCATCTATGGAAACCCCATCTTTGTGGAAAGGTCCAGCAACCAAAAACGCTTTGGCCAGCGTATTATCCGATAGTTGATGTATTTGCTGAGCAAGTAATTCTTGACTGACAAACAGTATGAACACAAAACAACATAAATGCAATAGCCTCATCATTTTCTATTTAAGAGGGTCAATGATTTACATGAGCAATCTCATTCGTGTCTTTGTGTCTATTCGAATTCAAAAATCAATGTTAATACCCTACAGAGACGATCACTAGGTAAGTAAGTATTGTCCTCGTCTTCAGGCTTTACTAGGCAAATTGATTTTCTCTTGTTCTATGATACGAAAAAAATCACTATTGCAGACCCAATTATCTATTTACCAAATGAATCATAAGGCTGTTTGTAATGGATTCAAATTTGATTTTCATGCTTTCGTTATGCGTCTTCTCAGAAGCTGTTTCTATTCGGGTTCCGCGTAACTAGGCAACAAAAAGGGCTAGCCATTGTCCACAGCTTGGCATATTCATAATTAACCCGCCTTGTAACATCTACTTAGCTAAGAAAACACAATCCAATAACCACACGTATTCCTAACTATGAAATGACGAGATTCGATTCGTCTTTTTATACATCAATTATTTCATTTAAAAGCTTGGATAGCTGTGAGCTAACCATCTCATAAAATAATAATCACATATGTAATAAATACAATACGAGTACAATACATTAAACGTAGTGGTAAACCACCAATTTTCAGGGCTGCAGTTTCCATTGAACGAATTTTGCGTCATCTTCTCGATCTTTCGTTGTATCATTCATAAAATCCTATAGACAATGAAAAAGAGCAGGTTCACTATTTTGATTTTATTGATAATCCCTTGTGTTGCATATTCACAATACCGTTTGGATGTAAGTGGGGATGCGCATATTGCAGGTCGGTTATCCTTGAGTTTTGGTAATGATACGAGCTCGTTGGCAATAGGTGTTCATGCTGGTAATGCGAGCTTCTTTGGTTATTACAATAACATTGCTATTGGAAATCGAACGGGTCGCAACTTGGGTACTGGTTCAGAGAATACATTAGTAGGTTTTGAAGCGGGCTTCTCGAATATTTCAGGTAGCAGGAATACCTTTATTGGCAATGGGACTGGACGCAACAGTAATCGGACGAATAATACGTTCATTGGTGCGTATTCTGGGAATCAACTATCTATTGGTGATAATAATGCGTTTATAGGCACTTACTCGGGTGCTTTTGCCGATAGTGTTTCCGGAAGTGTTTTTATTGGTGTTGAAGCTGGAGCCTTTGCCAGTGGTAATCAAAACACGGTAATTGGTTGGGAAGCAGGTGAAGCCAATATCAATCATAACAACACGCTAATTGGTGCTCAAGCAGGAAGAACCAATGAGGGACGTGAAGTTACCCTTATTGGCTGGCAGGCAGGAATCGTCAACGAAGGTGACTTTAATACTTTTCTTGGTGCCCGATCCGGGGAAGTAAATACTACAGGTACTTATAATACTTTTATTGGACAGGGTTCTGGGTTTGGAAACTTAACAGGCAGTGCCAGCACCTTCGTAGGCTATCATGCTGGCCTTAATTCCAATGCAAATTCGAATACCTTTATTGGCTCAGAGGCGGGAGAAAAAACCAGTACAGGAACACTTAATACGTTTGTGGGCTCTTCATCTGGTAAGGAAAATACAAGTGCGCGTGAAAATGTTTTCGTGGGTTCCCTTTCTGGGTTTTTCAATAATGGTGATTTTAATACTTTCATTGGTGCTCGTGCTGGAGAGACAAATAGTACGGGTACAGAAAATACTTTTATTGGTCAAGGTTCAGGTTTTCAGAATACAACCGGTAGTCAGAATACTTTTTTAGGCAGGCACGCCGGTCTGAACAATAACCAAGGCTCTCAGAATACTTTTTTAGGGTTTCAATCAGGATACAATAACAATCAAGGTGCCTTCAATGTGGCGGTAGGCAATGGTAGTGGGCAAGCCAATATTGCTGGCTCGTATAATGTATACCTTGGCTATGAAGCAGGATGGAGCAGTACAAACGAACGAAATGTTTTTGTAGGATATCAAACAGGGCATAATATTGGAACATCTTCCGATAATACCTTTGTTGGGTTTCAGGCGGGGTTTTTCAGTGCAGGTGGTGGATCGAATACGTTCATTGGTAATGGTGCCGGACGTACCAATACCACTGGTGCTGACAATACTATCGTAGGTACCGATGCTGATGTTGCCTCTAATAACCTAAGAAATGCAACTGCTATTGGCAATGATGCGGAAGTAGATGCCAATAATAAAGTTCGTTTGGGGGATGCTAATGTTACCACAATCGAAGGAAATGTAAATTTCAGTTCCCCATCGGACCAACGCTTAAAAAGAAAGATTCGCAATGATCAGTTAGGATTGGACTTTGTGCTAAATCTTAGGCCTGTAACTTATCAAAGAACGACTGGTGATGCATCCATTACGTACAATGGTTTTATTGCCCAAGAAGTAGAACAAGCTGCTCTACAATCAGGTTTTTCATTTAGTGGTGTGATACCGCCTTCATCAGAAGGCCGGTATTACAGTTTAGGTTATGCTGATTTTACGGTCCCACTAGTAAAAGCTATGCAAGAGCAACACGACATTATTGCAGAACAAAAAGCTGAGATTAGGCAACTCCAAATGGAGAATGAACAATTTCGAGATGTATTGGCACAAATGAATCAACGCCTAACGGATATAGAAAATCAAGAATCCGAACAGCATATTACCCTCAATGGCACACACAAGCTATTCCAAAACGAACCTAACCCATTTACCAAAACTACTCAAATTCGGTACGAACTAGCCCCTGGCAACCATGAGGCCATGATCCAAATTACGAATATGGCAGGTCAGATCATAGAACGTATCGAGCTTGGACATGAAAAAAAGGGGAACATTTATCTGGAAGCTCAATCGCTACCTGCCGGCTCCTATCAATATACTTTGATCGTAAATGGTCACTCTGTGGAAACTAGAAAACTAATTTTACAATAAACACATGACTTAAACGTAAGAAGCTCTGGGATTTATCCCAGAGCTTCTTACGATATTCGTAGATAATACTGGCATAGTTACAAAGAAGATACGGAACCACTTCCTGCCACGCTGCTACTTACACGTGCACTACCTTTATAGTATACATCTCCACTTCCCGCAATACTAACGTCCAGATTACCATCCACACCAATATAAACATTCCCGCTTCCCGCAATACTTATTGCAGCCGACTTAGTCATTAAGTCCTCACATTTAACATCACCACTTCCTGCAACACTTACATCGACACTCCTCGCACTTCCCCCAAAAATAATAGAGCCTGATCCGCCAATAGCCAGACTCAATTCATCGAGATTCATGAATCGATCTTCTACGATAATTTCGCCTGATCCGCCAATGGACAGCCCTTCGATTTCATCCATTTCTAGGTAAATCGTAACTGATTTATTGGTCCTAAAGTTTTTCTTAGATTCCAAACCAAGGCTTTTTCCTTTCTGTTTAACCTCAATATTATCGATAATATTTTTTTGCGCTTCAATGGTAATCGAATTGCTGCTTCCTTTTTTTACAATCACTTTGCCAGCAACGCCCAGTCCAAATTGGGTATAGTCATCTACTTCAAAAGTTTTCTTCACTAGTTCCCCTTTACCTACAATGCGCTTAGACCAGGCATATTGGGCTTCGACTTCAACCTGTACAACCAAAGCAAAGATTAATACGAATAAAAGATGGATTCCTTTTTTCATGGTTTATTTTTTATGCGTTTTTTGATTGTCGAACTGACCAATCGTTGCTAAAGACATCTTTAAAACGATCAGGTTG
>JABSSK010000102.1 GCA_013214265.1 Saprospiraceae bacterium
GAAGTGTGTCGAGGAATATCTGCTACTGTTGATAATCCAGAAATCACCATTGACGAACTGATGGAATTTATCAAAGCTCCTGATTATCCAACAGGGGGTATTATTTACGGTACAACGGGCGTTCGCGAGGCTTTCCATACCGGAAGAGGCAGATTAGTATTACGAGCAAAAACGGAAATAGAAACTCCGGCAACGAACCGGGAACGGATTATTGTGACCGAAATACCATATCAGATCAATAAAGCTCGTCTGGTAGCTAAGATCGCTGATCTGGTCAATAGTGATCGGGTACAAGGTATCAGTGATATTCGGGATGAATCCGACCGGGACGGCTTGCGGGTAGTTATCGAAATCAAGAAGGACGCTATGGCTAGCGTGGTCTTGAATACCCTGTTCAAGCATAGCGATTTACAAACTTCCTATGGCGTCAATAATGTAGCACTAGTTGGCGGGCGTCCGATGACGCTTAACCTCAAAGATATCATTGAAGAATTTATCGATTTCCGCTTTGAGGTTATTCAGAAAAGAACCCGCTTTGATCTGCGAAAAGCAGAAGAGCGTGCACATATTCTAGAGGGCTTACTGATTGCATTAGATAACCTTGATGAAGTTATTGCGTTGATCCGTGCTTCGTCAACGGTTGAGGAGGCGAAGACAGGACTCATGACTACCTTCCAGCTGAGTGAGATACAGGCGAAAGCAATCCTGGATATGAGGCTACAAAAGCTCACTGGCTTAGAAAGGGAAAAAGTTAAAAAAGAGTACGACGAGTTGATGATTGTCATTGATGATCTAAAGGATATCTTGGCTAGCGAATTGCGACAGCGGACAATCATCAAAGAAGAGTTGTTGGAAGTAGAAGAAAAGTATGGAGATGAGCGACGTACACAAATTGTAGCAGCCGACGGAGAGATCAGTATCGAAGATTTGATCAAAGAAGAAGATGTCGTGATTACCATTTCGCAATTGGGATATATCAAACGTACGCCCGTTTCTGAGTACCGAACCCAAGGGCGTGGTGGTCGTGGTTCTAGAGGATCAAAGACTAGAGATTCCGATTTTATTGAGCACATGTTTGTTGCTAGTACCCATAATTACCTATTGTTATTCACTACATCAGGCCAATGTCATTGGTTACGGGTGTACGAAATTCCAGAAGCAGGCAAAACATCAAGTGGCCGAGTTATTCAAAATATTCTAGCGATACCCAAGGAGGATAAAATCAAGGCCTACATTAAGATTAAGGATTTAACGGACCGAGAATTTTTGGACTCTCATTACATTGTTTTTGCCACTGCCCAGGGTATGATTAAAAAGACCTCGGTCGATGCTTTTTCAAGGCCGCGAAGCAACGGTATTATTGCAATTAATATCAAAGAAGGGGATAGCTTACTGGAGGCAAAACTCACGACGGGGCATTCTCAGATTCTTCTTGCCAACCGTAATGGTAATGCTATTCGATTTGAGGAAAGTAGGGTTAGAGCTATGGGGCGTACTGCTGCAGGTGTCAGAGGAATGAATTTGGAAGGGCCGAATGATGCAGTTATTGGCATGGTTTGTATTGATACCCAATCCGACTTCGGTACCATTTTAGTCATTTCCGAGAAAGGAAATGGCAAACGAACAGCTGTAGAGGAATATAGAATAACCAATCGAGGAGGTAAAGGGGTTAAAACCCTGCAGATTACCAATAAAACGGGGCAACTCGTCGGGCTGAAGTATGTCTACAATGAGGACGATATTATGATCACTACAAAGAGTGGTATAACGATTCGAATTTCTGCTAAAGACGTTAGCCAACTCGGTCGTGCTACTCAAGGCGTAAGAATGGTTAGACTGGACAACCAAGATGAAATAGCTGATTTAGCTATAGTTCGTTACAGTGAAGAAGAGAAGAATTTGATGGAGGAGGAATAGTATTTTGTGCTATTGTTCATCCGTTCTTATATGTTTTAACACATTATTAAATAAAAGGACCCCGTATTTAGGTTTCTTTTAATACTCTAAATGGCATTTTTTCGTCTAAATAGGGAAAACAAAAAACGATATCACTTATGAAAAAACTGATTTTGGGTTTATTGGCTGTGGCACTTGTCGTAGGTGCTGTACATGGCCAGGACGCTAAAAAATTAGAAAAAGAGGCTAACCGTGCTTTGGGTAAATACAATTTGGACCAAAGTGGCAACAAAGCGGAACTAGCCGTTGCTATGACTGCTTCTGACAAAGCAGTCGAGGCTGATGCCAACATGGGTGCTGCCTGGAATACAAGAGGTAACGTCTATTCTGCTATCGCTACTCAACTCGTTACTGATCGTCAATTAGGAATGGGACTTTCCGAAGGATTGCCTGAAGCGGAAATGCCTGCCGTTACTGCTTTTGATTCCTACAAAATGGGACTTGAGAAAGCACTGAAGAAGTTCGAGACTAAAGATGCGGTTAAAGGTATTCAAGGTCTAATGGGAACACTGTCAAACCAAGGTATTTTCGATTATGAAGATGGAAATTATGTGACGGCTTATACCCACTTTGTAGCATTATTGAACGCCCACGAATTATTAGTAGATAACGGTGAGGAGAGTGGTCTTAAAACAGAAGATTACAATCGCCAAATGTACATTACAGGTTTAGCAGCGATGCAAGGACAAAAAATGGACGAAGCAGAAACATATTTCCAGAAACTCTATGATATGGAATATGATGAGCCTGCTATCTACGAAGCATTGTACACGCTGAAAGCAAAGAAAACGTCTCCTGAAGATGCATACGCTATCCTAGAAAAGGGAAAAGAGAAATATCCAGACGATATTTCCCTATTATTTGCTGAAATTAACCATTACCTCAAACTAGGTAAATCCGCCGAACTGATTGATAAATTGGGACGTGCTATTGAAGCAGAACCTGAAAACGCATCTCTATATTCAGTTATGGGGAATGCACACGAGACTTTGTACCAAAATGCTGCAGAAGCAGGGAATACAGAGGAGGCTGCAGAACTTTTTGACAAAGCACTGGAGTGGTATGATAAAGCCAAGAACGTCGATCCAACTAACATCACAGCTATCTACTCTGCTGGAGCCTTATACTATAACAAAGCAGCACAGCTTACCCAAAAGATGTTGGAAATGCAGGACGATTACTCAAAAGAAGGTATCGAGCGATATAATAAAATGCGCGACGAAGTTTTAGGCGAGTTCGAGAATGCATTACCTTACTTTAAGCAGGCAGAACAAATCGATCCAAATGATTTGAATACACTGATCGCTTTGAAAGAAATCTTCGCGAAAAAGGATGATTTGGAAATGTCTAATGAATTCAAGGACCGTTTGGAAAATGTTCAGAATGGCGGACAGAACGAAAGCTATTTCAAAAATGAATAGTCACGCTCATCCATAAAAACAAGGGCTGTCTTCCCTCAGGGAAGGCAGCCCTTGCTTATTTATCACAAATACCATACTAACCACTAACCAAAGAAAATTTCTAATGCAAAATATTTCGCTAATCGGTGCGGGAACAATGGGCAATGGCATCGCACATGTTTTTGCCCAAAATGGATTTCATGTTCAGTTGATCGATATCTCAGAGGAAGCCCTGCAAAAAGGAATAGCTACTATTACTAAAAACCTCGATCGGATGGTGCGTAAAGAAAAAATATCTGCCACCGAAAAAATGGAGACTTTAGCGCGCATTTCGCCTACTACGGATATACAACAAGGAGTCATGCAAGCAGCTCTGGTTGTTGAAGCCGCTACAGAAAATATGGGCCTCAAAAAGAAAATCTTTACCGAAATTGACCAGTATGCTCCAGGGGAAGCTATCTTAGCTACCAATACGTCGTCGATCTCTATTACTCAGATTGCGGCTGTGACCCAACGCCCAGAACAAGTGATTGGAATGCATTTTATGAACCCTGTCCCGATTATGAAACTGGTAGAAGTAATTCGCGGTTACAGAACTTCTGATCAGGTCACGCAACATATTATGGAATTATCGAGGCAACTTCATAAGGTGCCAGTTGAGGTGAATGACTATCCGGGTTTTATCAGCAATCGAATTTTAATGCCCATGATTAATGAGGCGATCATTTCTTTACATGAGGGTGTTGCAGGGGTAGAACAAATCGATACGGTTATGAAACTAGGTATGGCACATCCAATGGGGCCACTACAATTAGCTGATTTTATTGGTCTGGACGTTTGCCTCTCTATCTTGCAAGTACTAGTTGACGGATTCGGTAATCCAAAATATGCACCATGTCCATTATTGGTAAATATGGTGGCCGCGGGGCGTTTGGGCGTTAAGTCAGGAGAAGGGTTCTATCAATATGAAGCCGGACGTAAGGATCTTGTTGTGTCTCCTTCATTTACCCAGTAGAGCAACCATTCCGTTTTAAAATCGTACCATAACCTAATAAAGCCTTCCATATGGTAAGTGAAGGTTTTATTTTATCCTACTATATAAAAATTTCATATTTAAGTTTTTTTTTCTTACTTTCGTTGTGACGAAAAGTCTGTTGTTTTTTTTGCGTTACTAACCAACCTACACAATCCATATTCCAGTCTTAAACCCCCTTAGCAAGCAGCAGCGAAACTAAAATTGTTCACACAAAAACCGAATCACAACATGCATCCATTTGCCCGGTGTACTGGCTATGTACTAGTCAGTTATTATGGACCTTGACGGCCTCTCTCAATGTATTAAGTATACTAAATGCAAAGGCTTATTGCCTTTATTGACATTTATCCCGTAATCCCTATAACTGTATACCCATGAGACAGGCTCAGGCACTATTTGCCTTTTCCCTTCTATTTATAGTCACTTCATGTCAGGATCTTGACCAGATCGGTGAACGTGTAACGGATGGTGTAACTTTCGAAGTTAGCACTAACCTGTTGGCAAATCCACTCATACTTCAATTCGGTGATCCCCGAACTGGTGAAATACCAGATAATATAACCGTGAATGTTGAATCATCTGATTTCTCGGGTGTTTATACACTTGATGGTCGTTTGAATCTTTCTTTTTCAGAAGGAATCCTTCCACTTGCTGTACTGAAAGATGAAATTCAGCTAGGTGGGGAACCTAAACGCATTGTTATGCGCATCGAAGCTCCTGGTTTTTTGAGCCAAGAGCAAGTCTTTGTGGTAAATGATCCCACACCTCGAGTCGTACAGATAGCTTTAGCGCCTGGCCGAGATCAAAATCCGAATGGAGATGAACTGGTAGGGAGTGTGTTGCTAAATAGTTCAACAAAACGGATGCTGGAATCAAATAGTGGGCTGTTAACAATTAATATACCCTCCCAAACTCGCTTTCTAGACCAGGAGGGTAACCCTTTGGTAGGTCAGGACCAACTCACATCTAGTATTTTTACCAATACTTCTGAGAACCGTGCTTATCTGCGCAACCAACTTACCCAGCAGAACTATCTGTTGTACAATGGTGCATTGTCCAGTATTACTATTGAACCCGTCGCCTTGATGACGCTGGCCTTAGCAAAAAACCCCGATGTATCCGATTTACTGTACCCTATAACAGTACGCATACCAGTCGCACCGGGTACAAAAAACCGATTTACAGGTCAATTACTTAAAGAAGGTGACCAAATCCCTATCTATGGTTTTGTAGAACAGGAGGAACACTGGGAAAGCGTAGGTTTTGCAGAAATAAATAGAGGCACTAACGGGTTAGAAGCTACTGCTTGGATTAAGACTTTACAAACGTTAGTTCTTGGATGGGCCAGCTTTAACGAACCCGATATAGACATGGAATGTATTGTGTTGGTCGATATCTATGCCGATGTTCCAACACCATATAGTGGGGTGTATCGCAGGGATTATCTCGATACAATAAAAACATCATCCGGATACGATTCTGTTATTACCATAAAGGAAGAAGTTATATTTAATTATGAAGAACAACCTCAGATTAGTTATTCAGGTGTTTTTCCCAATTGTTCTTCCGGAAATACGGATGATCTAGATGCTATTATTCGCCAGGCGAAATTAGAGGCAAAGGCCTACTTTTTACGTCAGGATAGCCTCGCCTTCAAAGGTGTTGCCTTTAAGACAAAAGCTACTGTATATCCATTATCGCGAACTGTTGAATGTCAGAACCTGAATACTGCGTCTGGGCCAATACCCAAATACCTGGATCTATACATACGCAGCGATGCTATGGGCGATGGTTTTCTTTCTTTTTCGTACGGAAATGTTCAGGGCCGTGAATACGTGAGACTCAAAGAGGGGCAGAATCATGTGATGCTGCCTTATCCCGAAGACCTTTTCTTACTCGATGGCGAGAAGGCCACATTCGACTTTACCTTTTTAGAGAACTGCTACCGATTAACTGACGGTACAGAGACAAGTGTATGTGCCCTTTTGGACGGTTATTCTTTTGACATTAGCCCACCGTTCCAACGCGAACCTATGCGCTTATCTCTAAAAGCAGAGACAGCTTGTAACAATGTCAATAACAACAAAGTTATTATTCGGCCTACAATGCCTGTTCTCTTTAGACCTCATTGTGCACAATCCCCTTCACCATATCGGTATTTAGGTCAATTGACGGATGGGTATTTTGATGGTGCTGTTCCCTTAGTTGAAGGACAGTCGTACGACTTTATACTACCTTTGGGAACTTCGATTACAAAATTAACCGATATATCACTTTCCACAGCAGAAGCAATATACCAACGCGGTAATAACACCATTACTGTATCTAAAACCGATGATGGGCATAAATTAGATTTGGGAACCGTGGAGGTACCCGATGCCATATGTCGTCTTCTGAATTAAAAAAATGGGCACAATGCGAAAATAACTTAGACCGCATTTGTGCCAATTTTTAACTTGAGGGGTTTATATCGTTTTCCTGAACGGTACGAAAACCGTGAACATTTTGCTCAACAAATTTCTTGGGGAACGATTCAACTCCAGGAAATCCAAGTCTATTGTCTCGACCACTATGAGGCATATAAGCTGTTTTGAAAATATAATCCCAAAGCGCTAGAGTCAGTCCAAAATTTACACCATGTTGATGTTCTTTAGGTAAATGATAGCTGTGGTGCCAGATATGCATCTCCGGTGAGTTGAATACATATTTCATGATAGGTCCTAGAGCAAAGATGCCAACCAGCGATCCAACTACAACGACACTGACTTTCAGTATATATGATGAATCGGACACCAGATAAATGTCAAAGCCGGATGTGGCAATGACTAGGCCGATGATGGTGCCTATTATTCCACCGGATACATAACCAGGAACCGAAATATTACTGTGATTATAGTGACCTATAGCCAGTGTGAAGATATGGATAATGAAAAAATCATACAGCCCAATTCCTAAAAGTGCCAGTGGGATATATTCTAGCGTACGGTATACTACATTTTCCATCCAATGGTACCGCAAATGGGCTGCAAAACCCATTTGTTCTACACTGTGATGAACTTTGTGAAATTCCCATAAACGGTCAGACCAATGAAGTAGCCTATGGACCCACCATTGCACAAAATCACGCACTAAAAACCCAGTAAGTAGAATCAACCATAGAGGGGAACCATTTAATGGGTTATTTGCCTGAAGATCAAATCCTCTAGTAAGCTGTTTGATCCCATCATTAAACAGATTTACGATGACATCAGAAGCCGCGTTGTAAATAATCAGGGAGAAAAGGAAAAAGTTGAAGAACATATAGAAGAAATCCAACCAGAAGTCTTTTCGGAACCTAGGTTGGTCTTTCCGCCAAGGAGAGATAAACTCCAATAAAAAGAAAAAACCCGACACGAGTAAAAGCCAATAAAAATAGTTATGCCAACTTGGGTTGATGATTTCTGACCACAAATAATTAGCATAATTGCGATAAGCTTCTACAAAAATAGTCCAATACTTCATTCCCAACATAATTTTGTTCGCACATTCAAAAATCAAGAATGTACCATTCTATATCTTCGATGTTCAGTCCAGAGCGCCGACCAGCTTCATTAGGAGCATAATGATTGGTTAAATAAGCAAGTATAACTTCTTCATTTTCACCTAAATCCCATAATCCTTGTGTTTCTTGCATCCAAACAATCATTTCTTTCCACCCGGAATAGGTCGCTTTGTTTTGGGTTACTAAAGCAGCTGAATGACACCCCGTACAGGTGGTTCGTACAACATCCCAGCCTTCTGCTACTTTTAAACCGGTAGCTAAATGAATACCATTTTCAATTTTTTCTTGCTCTGCTTCCATCTGTCTTTGGATTCTCTTTGCATTTAGCACCTTTTCTTGCTGGGTGGTGAGGGGCTCAGATTTATGAAACATACCTTCTATAGCAGATCCAAAGTATAGATAGATAAGCATACTGATCGCGCTTAACAACACCAATTTTATTGCACCCAAGATTAGGGAGAATTGACGATGCCATGCTGAACGCATCCTAGTATCTAAGGATAATGGCTTTTTGTTCTTATTTAAAAATGAAAAAAACATAGCTGATTGTTTTATTCATACCACTTTTATGGCAATCCTATGACAGGCATTGTTGAGATATCCTCGCGGATTCCAGCCTGGAATAACCATTGGCTGCGCTCTACCAGAACGATCAGTAGCCCGAGCCCAAATCTCATAATAACCTGTTTCAGGGAATTGGATAGTAGCTGAAAAATGCTGCCATGCTAATTTATTAATAGGCTTGGATAGGGTGCATTCTTTCCAGGTTTGTCCAAAATCAATGGAGTAATCCATACGGTCAACTTCCAAATCACCTGCCCACGCATGCCCACGAATAGGTAACCTTTGGGTTAGCCGAATAGTAGCCCCTGTTCGAGGATATGTAATGAGGGATTTTACCGGCATAGATTCAATAATACACATATCCTTATCGGCTACTTTTATGCCGGGTGCGACGGGTTGGCAGGGTACGCGGTATGACTGGCCTTTCATTTTGGGGCCGTCATGAATTTTATCCCGAATAACGAGTCGTGACAGCCATTTTCCAGAACAACTGGCTGGCCAACCACCAACTACGAGCCGCAGTGGGTAGCCATTTAGTTGGGGTATCTGTTCTCCATTCATAGCCCAAGCAATAAGTGTTTCTTCCTGAAGCGCTTTACTCATGGGAATGCCTCGAGAAATTACGACCTGATCGGAGCCAGAGATATGTGTGTCCTTTCCATAATATCCTACATAAACAGCCTGATCCGTATAACCAACGGATTCCAAAATATCTTTTAAACGCACCCCTGTCCATGCTGCGCAACCCACTGCTCCAGTACGCCATTGATTGCCTTTTGCAGGCGGATTAAATTCACTTCGCCCATTACCACCACATTCTAATGTGAGGTGATAGGTATATGTTCTGAATGCTGATTTTAACTCCGCAATGGAAAAGGTTTTTTCCTGCTTGGCTGCTTCGCCTCCAATCGATAAGGTCCAGTTGTTGGCCTCGATTTCAGATACTTCAGGTGGAATACCATTATTACGAACAAAAAATCGGTCATTGGGCGTAGTAAAATCATCAAGTAAATGGGGAGGTGTTTCGGCATTTATGGGGCGATCATTCAAAATTATCAGGTCAGGATGTTTTTCTGGAATGCCAATCTGCTCATCAGCAAAGTCTATTTGCACTGGAATCAGTCCGGCTGGCGAATGTTTTTCAAATACAAAGGGAACGCATAGTACCGATCCTATGGCCGACCAGGATCCTGTTTTCAAAAAGCTTCGTCTAGATGTCAAACCCATTGGTTCCGCTTCTTTACCTGAATGAACATACTGGTTGGACTTATCAAAAGTATTATTTTCTAATTCCATACAATAGATTTCCAAATAACTAATCCGCTGAGCACTTGTAAGTGATTATAGAAAGATAGCAGTTATATAACAAAGCATAGGTGGAACACATCAATAAATTGGTTGTGTTCCAATGTGATAAAGCAGTTTCATGGGTTTTTGATCCAGTCGCCGTTAGATTAATACCATCATACGCCATCAGGTAGGATAAGGCGAGCCTTCATCGAGTTTGCCATACTGATTGTAAATTGCAAGAATAAGCACCCCAAATAAAACACCCGCCACAATAAGAATTATATTGAGCAGGCCAGTAACGGAAAACGACAACCGAATTAACACCGTGGATATGATAAAACCTGCATTGCGTATCAGCTGGGAATATCGATCTGTATAATGAAGTGAAATGAGCAGAATGAGTACATCGACCATGATGAGGGTAGTAAAAAACTCATCATAAAAAACTTTGTTGATATCGCTTAAATCTTGGGTCATACCCAGCCTGAATTGTTGTAATTCATAAGCCCATTCCACAAAACTATACAATGCCATTCCAACAAAGACAGGCACTAAAAATATACTAGTTGCCTTTTTGAAGGCGATGAACTTGTTCAGTAAGGGTGGGTCGGTATATATGGGCTTTTTCTTTTTGAGCCTATGAAAGAAATAAATCAAACCAAAAAGTAATAAGAAGCCAAGCATATCCCCTACAAACATTCGGTCGTAGTAGTTACTCCAGAAATCTTTTAATTCCAAATTAGAAATGTCCTTAAAGATTCGCCGGATAACGATAAGTGAAATGATTTCATACTGTTTCCCGATGGAGGTTGTGAATGATCGGGGTAGGTAGTAAATGAGTTCGTAAACTTCGAATATTAGAATAAATGAGAAAGGCGTATATATCGCTGAAATGGGCTCAGTCAATAATTCTCCAGCAGAGTCTGGAAGCGGAAGAAAGCCTAGTTTATATAGAAAAATCAGCCCTAAATGGGTTAAAAAACCTCCAACTGCAGCATAGATGGTTACCTTTTCAAATTTTTGCCGGATAGAGGCACTGAAAAGCGCAGTATGTATCTTGTGTAGCCAAGTTTTTTTCTTTTCCATCTTACTTAAAGATAAAATTTATCATGTTGTTCATTTAATGGAGCATTCTATCCAGAATCTCCTTCAAACATTTAGCTGCAATCATAGCAGTTAGGTCGTTCTGGTCGCGTAGTGGGTTATATTCGACGATATCCGCCCCGACAAGGGTAGGGGGTAAATGCTGAATGATGGAAAGCACATCACGCACTGTCATTCCGCCAGGTTCATGATGACTGATTCCTGGTGCTAGCCCTGGCTCCAACACATCCAGGTCCAGAGATAAATAAACAGGTCCTTCTAAAGAAAAGGTTACCTGCCCCTTCCAGTCTTTCATTTCTATTATCTCAATTCCGAATCGTTCTGCCTTTGCTTTATGATCAGGGGTCATCGTGCGAATACCCACTTGAACTAATCGTTTGGCTAGTCCTGATTCTAATATACGAGCAAAAGGGCAGGCATGCGAGAACGGGTTACCTTCGAAACTGTCATATAGATCTGTATGGGCATCTAAATGCAAAATAGTAAGTGGACCATAAGCATTGGCAGTAGCCCTTACCAATGGAAAACTTACGGAATGGTCCCCACCTAGAGCCAACATGCGTGCTTTGGTTGACACGATCTGGCTAGCATATGACGCAATATCCTCATACTCGCCAATAGGCATATCACCAATCCACCGAATCAGATCATGGGGGTGTAAGGCTCGTAAAGATTCTGAATAATAATTAGCAGACGGACTGTGAAAGGCGGCCTTTATTATTGGTGGGGCTAAAGCGGAACCGCGCATGAAGGAACTGTAAGCATCAAAGGGAACCCCCACTACCGCAATATGTTGATGGGTCAGGCCATCAAGATGCTTGGTGAAATCAACGCGTTGTTGCATATTATTTTACAATTAAGCATTCCTATTACCCTTACGGAAAATAGCAACCAGTGTTCGCGATATGGTTAGATATAGTACCTTTTTTAGGTAAAACTGGCTTTGGTACTTTAATATCTACCCGTAAAAAGATTGATATACCGAGTTCTAAAATCAATAGGCCGCATAGTTTCACCCTTTATAATCCCATCTGGATATTTGAAAATGGCTTCCTTCTTCATAAGCACTAAGGGGTACATACCTTGTTGTTGCACAAAGTCAAACTCTCGGAATTCCGGTTCTTTGATGGGAGATGGATCCGGAGAGGCGTACCAATATGCACGAGCAGGTGCCTGGTATAGCTCCCGAATTCCTTCAAAATGAATGGACCAAACGTAAAAATCAATTTGATCCCCTCGATTAATGAAAGAACAATTACCACCATATGTGTATCCGGTCAGTACATATTGCCCAGGACCCATAACAGGTTCTGGTTGACTATAGAAATAGCCTTTTCCTGGCGGATTGGTTAAACAAGGCTGCGCATCTCGATGCTTGCGCTTGAACCAAATCGCTTGTGGAACCCAACTGCGAAGGGAGCCCTCATTTCTCAATATTCGGACCACGTGTATATGGTCAGAGATTTGCAATTCGGCTAAAATTTCTGGTTGTTCATCAGCAAAAAAATTAACGCGCTCCCAACGTAAGCGAACCACCTTGCTTGACAGTTGCTTGGGCGCTCTTTCCATTGAGCCTCCAAAATATAGAATGTCATATCTGATTCCTGTAAATTGACTGCATAAGGTAAAAAAGAGCGACTCTGCCGGAATTGCATTCTGAAGTAGTGTATTGATTACGCCAAGGTCAGGTATGATTTTTTTACTTGCCAGAACAAACCTTTTCTTTTTGCCACTTTTTAGGCGAGCACCAAAAAGCTTTTTCCCAGTTGTCCCCGCAATCTCCCAAGATATACCGGTTGGTTTGTTTTCAAAAAGGGACCGTTCTTCAAAACGTTGGCCATCTCGAGAGAGAACCAAGCGATAGGTTTTGTTTTTACTTGGATAATGAACGAGTGCCTTAGGATCATTTTTACCTGTCTCGATTAAAATTTCAGTCTTTATCCATCCCAATCTACCCTTAAACAAAAGATTTGTCCCAGGGGAATAAATCTCCGCTTTACTTCTTGGGATACCCGCTAAAAGTAAAATCATGTATAACAAACTGAATGATAAGAATCTCCACATTTTCTTTTGTATTTCTTTACGCTTTAACAGGAATCGGAGGGTGATCAATCAAAAAGGAAACTACGGAGTCGGGATCATCCGTAATGTGCAGTAATTCCGCATAGCGACGGCCTTGGGCCAGTTGCTTCAGTAAAGGATATATCATCGTATCGGTTTGGTACCGATGGCTACCTAAAAAAACCATAGGGCTATAGAAATTAAAAGTTCCATAGTGATTTTGGGTAGCATCCATGAAAATCTCCTGTGTTGTTCCTGCACTACCAGGTGCAAAAACGATACCGTATAGGCTGATCGCTAATAGGTTATCTTCCCGAAGGCTATTGGAAAAGTACTTTGCGATATAGCTTGCAAATACATTCGATGGTTCATGACCATAGAACCAGGTAGGGATAGCTAATGAATCGTTACCTTGTGGATAACGGTCCAGTACCATCATGGCTTTTTCATGATACCCTGGACTGGTATAGTGAGGAGCTTCTGCTAATAAAGCCAGTATCTTAGTTAGGGATTGATCGGAACAGCCAGCTAAATATGCCCCCAGATTGGCAGCCTCCATTATACCAGGACCACCTCCTGAAACAACAAAAAAACCAGCTTCGGATAAACGTTTAGCTGTTATTACTGCCAAACGAAAAAAAGGATCATCTCTTCGCACACT
>JABSSK010000103.1 GCA_013214265.1 Saprospiraceae bacterium
GCAGAGGGGCTTTTTTGGGCCCTTAGCCGACTACGGATGCAATGGTACGCCTTCCCTATTTGGCAGGACAAGCTAGAGATTCGAACCTGGATACACCAGATGCGGGGGCCTCTTTCGTACCGAAATTTTTCGTTAGTTAATACGAAGACACAAACTGAGGTAGCTTCAGCCAGTACCCTTTGGACGGCGGTGTCTCGTTCGGAAAGAAAACCAGTTCGGCGTCTTCCTTTTACTGATTTTCCGGTTCTGCCTGATCGACCACCTACTTGCGGGGAGCCTGCCAGGATTCAAATACCTGGCCCTATGGCAAAAGAAACGACCTATCAGATACGGTTTAGCGACCTTGATATGATTGGCCATGTCAATAATGTGCGGTATGTGACTTGGCTCCTGGATAGTTATGGATCGTACAACCTCGATCACCAGCCGGTGGCGCTGGATATGAACTATCTGAGTGAAACCACCCTTAGCGATTCCGTTGTGATCCAGAAATTTAATGATGATGCCGATGAATCCCAATTCAGGCACTCCATTACCCACGCTGGCTCCAACCGCGAAGTGATTCGTGCCGCAATTCGGTGGGCATAAGCTGTGGATGAAATTGCCGGTGGGTCATGTTTTTCTCATATCCCTTTACGCAGTAATTTAATACGCTTGAGCAGTTTAAGCATTTTAAGATCGAGGGAGGTATTGACGTGAAAATAGAGTCCGTTGATGGTAAGCCAGTTCTCCGTTCGTTTAATTTCCTCTAGCCGCTCGTAGTTGACTAGGCGGGCCTTTTCCAGTGGAAACTTCCAGTACAGGGCATGCTCCGTCATCGCAAAGCCTTCTTTTCCGCTACCCATGAGGGAGGTATCCACGATAAAAAGGATTTTTTCTTTGCGGGCGGGAAAGAGGAAAGATTTCCCTGCATTCTTTAGCTTTTCAACGGGCATATTCAAAAAGTCAGTGAATGGCTTTTCGTGTTCGTGTTCAAAATCAAGATAGTCCATGACCATCTTATACAAATTGATCTCGTTCCAACGTTTTGACTGATATTTCAGAATAGCTGGCGGAATGATTACTCGATTCAGATCCGCACAAAAGGTGATTATAAAATAATCCAGTTGGTTCTCGAATAAGCGATGAACATGTAGATTTACCTTTTTGAGATCGAGACCACCTTGTTGTTGTCGTTGGTGAATCTGGCCCTCCAGTTCGGCTCCTAATTCGGCGATGGTATCCCGGAAGGTAGTTTCATACACCCGCTCCGAGTAGGCTTGAAACAAATCAGGTTGGTGTTCTTGTTGCACCCGCTTCTTTAATGCCAGAAAAAATTGTTCGGTAAACTGCCGGGTAACGGATTTGTCGGACGGTACAGTGATGTACGCAGGATCGGGTGCTGCAGTCTCCATGTTTTGTTCTGCACCACAATTCAGGCAAAAGCGTGCATTTTGCGGAAGCTCATTATGACACTGATGACATTTTTTCATAACACATATAGCTGGTGAGTTATCAAACCATTACTTCTTCTTCCTGTTTATTACGTGAAATAATATGGCTTATGTTGGGGTTGGGGTTCAGCCAACGCCCATAGTAGCCTAACTATTTGCCCCTATGGAAGGAAATCTACCCTTCCGGCGGGCTTCATCTATTCACCTGCTGATGTACGAATGTAGGTCATTTGCTTGGGTGGTGCAAAAAATAGTTGGAATTGCCGAAACAACGCAAGAAAAGAGACCTCCCGCAGAAGGTATGTCCGGTATGCAAACGACCTTTCGTCTGGCGCAAAAAGTGGGAAAAAGTATGGGATGAAGTAAAGTATTGCAGCGATCGCTGTCGTAGGGATAAGAAATAAGGACTTTTACATATCCCTTACGGGAAAAGCGATTCTTACTGCTTATTTTGCAGTTTCATTGAACAATTTTTGATCCGTAATTTATGAATCAGCGCGAACCCAATCCATTTGACCGGCAGGGGCATTCCGACCATACCTATTATGCTAATACCGCCAATGAATATCAGAATATGGCATTCCATCCTAAGAATGTTATCCTGATTCTGGTGTTAATTGGTATAACAGGCTTATTCCTGAGTTTGTCGGCTGCTTTCGTTTATACGCGGATGCAAAGTGACTTACCTCCCATAAAGCTGCCTCCTCTTTTTTTATTCAATACGATCATACTTTTAGGATCCAGTGCTACTATGATCTGGGCCAAACGCATGTATAAAGAAGATGATACGGTAAAGTATCAGTGGGCACTCATAGCAACTATGCTGCTATCGGTTCTGTTTATGGGGTTTCAGATCATTGCCTGGCGCAGCTTGTTTGCGCAGGAAATCTTCATCAATTCGGATAATTCAGCTTCGTATTTATATGTGATTTCTGGGCTACACTTTGCCCACGTTATCGCTGGTTTACCCTTTTTAGGGTTGTTCTTATGGCGTGCCAAAAAACGTATGAAAGAACCCGTGAGTGTGCTCATCTATTTTTCCGATCCGGAAAAGCGGCTCAAACTGAGGTTACTGACCTTATACTGGCACTTTCTGGATGCTTTGTGGATCTATCTGGTTCTGTTTTTCTACATCAATTATTGGATACAATAAGGAACAGTATCTCTTTTTAAGATATAGTCGTACCATTACTATCCAGATCACAAAACGGCAAACAGGTGTTATTCAGGTGATCTGTGGTGATGTATTCGTTGCACCATAGAATGCTATCGGGGGGTGCATAGGTTTTGGCATATTAGAACGCTTGGGTATTTCCGTTGTTGTATTCCGTTATTGAAACAGGTTTGGTTTGGTCCGTGAATGATAAATGTGGGGTTGATGGCGAATGCTATTAATGAAGTATCTCCACCGTACCGACCGACTATACATCTTTTCGGTCATTGATGCTTTTATCACCAAAAGTAAAATGCAATCCATTTTGTAAGTAGCCCCGCAGTTACTTTACCGATAACCGATCATGAATGGTTTTCAAAGGCCCCTAACGACTAAGTAGATCCCGCCAGGAAGGACCACCAAACAAGTACCAAAATATGCCATTCAAAATTTTACAACTAGGCTGGGCAGGACAACCTTGCCCTCCTTGCTTTTCAGGAAATAATTCCTTGGTCCATTCCTATTGTTCATCGCTAAGTGCATAGCTGCGTACAGCCTCATTTTACATGTTCTTTTTGCAAGCAGGAGTACGTAAAAGGGATGGTCGTTGTGTAACTGTTGGCTTTCCAGTATATTTAATTTATAAATAGGAATATGAAAATGCTGGTTATGAATTTTTCAAAATTATTTGCTCTTGCCACTATACTTTCTACGACTATTCCGATTTCTCTGCTTTCGCAAGTAACTTTTAGCGAACATATTGCGCCTATCATTTATGACAACTGCACATCCTGCCATCGAGCAGGTGAGATAGGGCCTATGTCCCTGAACAATTATGAGGAAGTAGCGGAATGGGCTAACATGATAAAGTATGTGACAGAAATCAAATATATGCCTCCCTGGTCACCTGATGCTACCTATAGCCATTTTGTAAACGAACGCGTTTTAAGTCCGGAGGACATTCAATTGATTGCGGATTGGGTAGAAGCAGGGGTACCTGAAGGGGATCCTGCTAAAGCGCCACCTGCACCTACCTTTCCCTCAGGCTCCCAAATCGGGGTGCCGGATCTGGTATTAGAAATGGAACAGGAGC
This sequence comes from Saprospiraceae bacterium, assembly GCA_013214265.1. GTDB lineage: Bacteria > Bacteroidota > Bacteroidia > Chitinophagales > Saprospiraceae > DT-110. The sequence continues at coordinate 3,680 of JABSSK010000103.1, forward strand.
ATTTCATCGAGGGTAATAATCAGGATGATTACCGGGTTTTTGTAATTCCAACTGGCTTTCTGGAGGACAAAGAAATTGCTGCTATCGAATTTAGACCTGATAATAAAAAGGCAGTTCATCATGTTTTGATGGGTTATGATATCTCTGGCCGGGCAAGAGCTAGAGATGCCCAAAGTCCGGAATATGGTTATTTCTCTTTTGGAGATTTTGGCATAGATGAGGCGGTGATGCTTTCCTGGGGGTATGTTCCGGGCAATGCGCCTTTGGTTTATCCGGAGGGGATAGGAGAAGTCATCCCCAAAGGAGCAGATTTCCTGATTCAAGTCCACTATGCACCGCTACCAACGGACGAGGGGGACAAGTCCAGTATTAATATTTTTTTCAAAAAAGATCATGATCCTATTTTACGGCCTGTTGTAAAAGCATGGACTTTACCTTTCAATCTGCAGGGAGGATGGTCTTCTTTCTTAATATATCCAAATTCCAAACCTACTTTTGTTGCGGAGGATTTCTTTGAATTTGATAGTTTTTCACCAGGAGTCAATTATGATGTGAGTCTAATCGGTGTGCAACCGCATGCTCATTATTTGGGTGAATCCTACGAGATTTTTGCGGTAACGCCAGAAAAAGACACTATTAATATTATCCGTATTCCCGAGTGGGATTTCAACTGGCAAGGCGCTTATACGCTGAATAAAATGATCAAAATACCAAAAGGTTCTACCTGGTATACCATTGCTACTTATAATAATACGGCTGACAATCCTGCCAACCCTAGTAATCCGCCTAAATTTGTCAGTTGGGGGGAGGGAACAGAAGATGAAATGTTTTTGAGCTTTTTTCACTTTGTACCCTACCAGGAAGGAGATGAAAATATTGATCTTTCTAATACCAATTTAGTAACCAGTGTGCAGGTGAGTCAATCGACTAAGAGTATGCTCTATCCGCCTAGTCCTAATCCAGCTATAGCAGATGTAGCGCTTTCTTTTTATCTGGATCAAAGCGAACTTCTTCGTTTTGAATTATTTGATGTGCACGGCCGGATGATTAGAACCATTGCTACTCAGCGATGGCCTAAAGGAGGACATAGGCTTACTCTTCCAACGCAAGGCTTAGCCTCGGGAAGTTATTTTGTGAAAATGACTGGAAACAATTATCAAATGTCTCAAAAATTGATCATTACAAAATAATGAAAGGATTAATATTATGGATGACCTTGCTTAGTATGGGTTCGACGCTAGACCAAAACAAAGTAGAAGTCTACATCTTTATGCATGAGTCTTGTAAAATCACGCAATACTATACCCATACCCTAAATGAACTACATGCCGACTTTGCGGATGAGTCGATTGTATTTAAAGGGTTATTTCCAAGTCCTCAGAGTGATACAGAAAAGATAAAAGCCTTTAAAGAGCAGTATCAAATTAAATTTCAATTAAATAGAGACTTCGGGCAAGATTTAGTTAAAAAGTTTGATGCTAAAGTTACTCCTGAAGTTGTAGTCTTTGACGTCGAAAAGCAAAAGGTGCTCTACCAAGGAAGGATAGACAATTCTTATTTTAGAGTAGGGAAACGACGAACGGTAACTACGACATCGGAATTAAAAGAAGTATTAAAATTAATAAAGCAAGACCTGCCGGTCAACATAAAAGATCAACCGGCAATAGGTTGTTTTATTCCATCGATACGAAAGGCGCAAAATTAGAGGTTCTTTCTTGGCTCGTATACCTACATCTATAGTTATTCCAATAAGGATAGGCTATTTATTATTTGGATTATAGCTAAGAAAAAATGCGTTTTTAATTCTTTTCCAATATCTATATCTAGCGTTTACCTTGGTATTATGGAAAGGAACCATTTCGGCAAACGTTTGGGAAAAGCTGGTTTGGCTTTCATCTAATAAAACAATAGTTAAAGTACTTCATGTCATAAAAACTAAAAATCAATCGAATATTTAAGAACCGGAATAATTCCACTTTGTGTTATAAAGTTGGTAAAAACGCGTCTGCTGTATATATTAAAATAAAAATAGGGTTCCCCTTTATTCAGCCTATTAGTTAAATTCTGGACATTAAAACTGATTCGTTGGGTAGTTTTCCTGATATTAAATGTATAGTAGATGGCCGCATCTATTCTGAAATAAGAAGGTATTTGTTCGGTAAAAGGAGTTCTTGAAAGAATGACTCCTCTAGCCAATTTGGACGCTATATCATCATAATTAGTATAGCGTTGACCTCCCGAAAAGATCATTTTGAAATTCATGCCAAAAGTATTTTGGTTTTTTATTCCAACGGGATATTCTTTTCCTATCAGGAAGTTGAAGATAAATTGATTATTATATCGACTATTAAAATATTGACCATTCCCAAAACTAAATTGGGATTGAAACAGGGATAGCGTACTTAAATAATAAATATTTTTGTGCGGAAATCTTTCTAAGGTAAATTCTATACCATAGTTACGGCCAGTACCATTTGTACTTAATTGATTGATGGTATTAAAATCAATAATTTCAGTAGCATTTATTGTTGAAAAGTTGGCAACAGAATCTACTGGCACATCATATAAATACTGATAATACAGCTCAACTTTCAATCTGGTTTGAGGTTTTATATTCCATTCATGACCTAGTACAATATGTGCTGCTTTTGTTAAAGTAAGGTTTTGCAATGAAGGATTAATAGGTATTTTCTCTCTGGCTGCAGCATATGCATAAAGACTTTCTGCTCTGCTATGTAATCCTCCGGCAATACTAAGTGCAAGCTTAGGAGAATATTGCCAGCGTAATCCTATTCGGGGGTCTATCGTACTTTGGTTTAAATATTGATGGTATAAATAATGGGCTCCCGTATTCAGGGTAAAATGCTGAGAAAAGCGCCACTTCCATTGGATATAGGACTGAAGCTGATTGGAAACCGGATTTAAGGTATCCACCAGTTGGTAGCGATTACTTATGATAGCTTCTTGTCGGACAATATCGCTCATTTTGCGAAAAATGAGGCCCATCTGTAGGGTATGTCTGGTATTGAATTTATGATTTATTAGGCTAGAAGCGCTCCATGTATGGGTTTTATAATTGTCTTTTTCATCAATTAAAAACTCAAACCAAGTATCTCGATTGTTCAACCTAGATTCTTGGTAGCTATAATTGATATTGGTTTTTAAATAGGTTTTAGGGGAAAGGAACAACGTATTTTTGACACCAATCACCCCGGTATGATTTTCTTGGCCCTGCAAATAAAAGCCACCTGAATCATATTCATAATTACTGGTACCTCCTAAGCCATAGATATTGAATATACCGAACTTAGAGCTTGGCAAATGAAAATGAAAATTAAGATCCTGATATACTGGAAGGACTTGGCCCAAAATACGAATTCCTAAAGCGTTTAAAATGCCAAGTGTAGAATAACGATAATTAAACACATAGGAAGCACCTCTTTCTTTGTTCAGAGGCCCTTCTGATGTAATTTCTGCACCCAGAAATCCAAGGGATAATTTAGTTTCATAATTTTCATTATTCCCTTTTCTATATTTTAAATCAAATACACCGGACAAGGCATTTCCATATTCTCCAGGAAAGGCTCCGGTATAAAAATCTGAATTGGCCAAAATATTGTTACTCAACATACTTACCCCACCTCCTGAGCTACCGAGCGAAGCAAAATGATTGGGGTTGGGAATTTCAATACCTTCCAATCTCCATAGTAAACCCCTTGGTGAATTTCCTCTAATCACTATTTCATTGAACAGATCAAATCCATTAGCGTTTACCCCAGCAAAGTTCAATGCTTTTCTTGCTGGCCCTTCTACAGCAGCAGTATACCTGTTGATCACCTCCATCCTAAGGGTATGGACGCTAGTGGTAGTAAACTCATTGCGTGCATTACTTTCGTCTTTATTCGCAACAATGAGCACTTCTTCTATTTCATTAAAACTTTCAGCCAGTTCTATTTCCAGCAAAACCTCTTTTGCGGCACTCACCTCAATATTGGACAAGACTGCTGTTTCATATCCTACCGAAGATATGATAAATTGATGTTTACCCAATGGAACATTTTCCAGCCTAAATTTCCCATCTTCATCTCCTACGGCTCCTAAATTGAGCAAGCTATCAACGATTTGTATGGTGGCAAAAGGAATGGGCGTCCCGGCATCTGCATCCAAGATAGTACCTCTTACAGTTTGCTGACTGAATAAGATGGATGGGATCAGTAAACCAATTATTGCAAGCAAGTACTTCGTAGACATTATCTTATTATTACTGGGACTACTCAGCTTGCTGTAAATATAAACAAGATTCACCTTAGTAATGGATCTTTACCATGTGAAAGATTTTGAAAATTAATCCCCAGGTAAATCCAAGTCTTTTGTTACGAGGTACAATGCACTACGGGGTCCATCTTCGTTGTTAAAAACGTATTTGGCTAGCAGGAATTGAAAATCCAATCCTTTACTCCTACTATGTACGTACGCTAGTTGTTAGATCAGGTTGCTCGACTCAGACCTTACACCCCCCAGCCTGCCATTCCATCCCGAACGGATAGTAGTCGTGGGTGGAGAGGAGCTCCGTGCTGTCAAGCGTGCCATTGCCATCCACATCACTAAACCGCAAACGCGTGTTGCCCAGGTGATCCGCAATCACGTATTCGTGGCGCCAAGTGCTGCCGTCGGGGACAGCCCGGCCCTCAGCGTGGTAAATGGCCTGAATACTTCCGTTGAGGTATTCAATACCCGAAATATAGTCCCCTTTTTTCACAATACTTTTTCGCATTCTTCGTACTTGGTTTTACCCTTTGTTTGTGCATTTAAATGTGAAGGGGTTTTGTCCTACCCCCACCCCATTCATTCCTGGGCACTTCGCTGCATTGTATTTTTAGTCCGCACTTCACCTAATGGTCGATCACCTCCATTGATGGATACGCCTGCAAAATGGTTGCTCTACCTTCACTTTATACAAAGAGTAAGGTTGGGGTGGGGCACACTCCGAAAACTAATCTTATCTTTGTGCTTTCAAATCGCACGTTCATGCAAAACACAGAAATGGCAGTAACACCGGATGTCGCCAAAGAACTGGGACTCACCGCTGACGAGTTTCAACAGATTACACATATTTTAGGGCGCACCCCCAATTTTACGGAGATTAGTGTATTCTCCGTTATGTGGTCGGAACACTGTTCCTACAAGAACTCTATCGTTTGGCTGAAGACGCTCCCGCGCGAAGGCGATCGCCTATTGGTAGAAGCTGGCGAAGAAAATGCTGGTCTGGTTGATATTGGTGATGGCCTTGCTTGTGCTTTCAAGATTGAAAGCCACAACCATCCGTCGGCTATCGAGCCTTACCAAGGAGCTGCTACAGGCGTAGGTGGCATCCACCGCGACATTTTTACTATGGGCGCCCGACCCATTGCAGCTTTGAATTCTCTGCGATTCGGAAATATTGACCTGGCCCACACCAAGCACCTCGTACGGGGTGTCGTGAAAGGTATCGGTGACTACGGCAACTGCTTTGGCGTACCTACCGTTGGTGGCGAGGTGTACTTCAACGATTGCTACAACCAGAATATCTTGGTCAATGCCATGTCGGTAGGTATCGTAAAAGTGGGCGAAACGGTGTCCGCTACTGCCGAAGGTGTAGGAAACCCTGTATTTATTGTTGGTTCTGCTACTGGCAAAGACGGTATTCACGGTGCTACCTTTGCTTCTGCTGACCTCACAGAAGATTCTGCTGATGACTTACCTGCTGTACAAGTAGGTGACCCTTTTCAGGAAAAGCTCTTATTGGAAGCCAGCCTCGAAGCCATCCGAACTGGTGCCATCGTAGGTATGCAGGATATGGGAGCAGCAGGTATTGCCTGCTCTTCTTCAGAAATGAGTGCCAAAGGTGGTGTCGGCATGGACCTCCACCTCGAAAAAGTACCTACCCGTCAGGCCAATATGCAAGCGTTCGAAATTATGATCTCCGAAAGTCAGGAACGCATGCTTATTGTTGGCCATAAAGGCCAAGAAGAAAAACTGCTGGAAGTGTTCCGCAAATGGGATCTGGTCTGCGAGCAGATTGGTCAAGTGACCGATAGCGGGCATATCCGGGCCTACTACCACGGCGAACTGGTATCAGATATTCCTGCCGACAGCCTGGTATTAGGGGGTGGCGCTCCCGTTTACCAACGAGAGTATAAGCGGCCAGCTTATATGAAAAAATTGGAAAAATTCTCCCTGAGCCAGGTGCCCCAACCCGAAGACCTCAAAGAAGCAGCCCACACCCTATTGGCTAGCCCCAACCTCATCAGCCGCCGCTGGGTATACGAACAGTACGATTCGATGGTACGTACCAATTCCATGAGTACCAACGCACCCTCCGATGCCGCTATTGTTCGCATCAAAGGTAGTGATAAAGCCCTCGCAATGACCGTCGACTGCAACTCGTCATACGTCTACGCCGATCCTTACGTCGGTGCCATGATTGCGGTTTCAGAAGCAGCCCGCAATATTGTCGTCTCGGGTGGCGAGCCCGTTGCTATTACCAACTGCCTTAACTTTGGTAACCCCTACAACCCGGAAGCTTACTATCAGTTTGTTCATGCTATCAAAGGCATGGGTGATGCCTGTAAAAAGTTTGGCACCCCCGTTACGGGCGGTAATGTCAGTTTTTATAACCAATCGGTCTTCAAAGACCGAACCGAGCCGGTCCACCCAACCCCCACCATTGGTATGCTGGGTATCCTCGACGATATTACCCTCCAAACAACCATTGGCTTCAAAAAAGAAAATGACCAAATCTATATGATCGGTACCCCCCATAACGATCTGAATGCGTCCGAATACCTGCGGCAAGCGCACGGTATTCAGAATACCCCACCCCCACATTTCGACCTCGATGAAGAATGGCACCTCCAGCAAAATGTTAAAAAGCTGATCCGTATGCAATTGATTGAGTCTGCACACGATATCAGTGAAGGAGGTATGTTTTCCGCACTATTGGAGTCCGCCTTTATCCATGGTCTAGGATTTAACATTGAAACCGATGGGAATTTCCGAAAGGATGCCTATCTTTTTGGCGAAAGCCAGAGCCGGATCATCATTACCATCGCTCCTGACAAGGAAGATGAACTGATCAGCCAAATGAACGCCCACAATATTTCTTTTACTCGACTAGGAGAAGTATCCGGCGACCGGGTTATTATTGACGAAGCCGATTTTGGCCCGCTTTCTGAATGGAAAACGGTATATGAAGACACACTTTCCCAAAAATTAGACAATCAATAAACACGTAGTCATCATGAAATTAAGATACGCAAAACGCATTCTTTTCCTCCTAGTTCTGTCCGTTGCCCTCTGGTCCTGTGGTTCGGAATCATCCGGAGTAACCATCAAAGGTAATATCACAGGTTCCGAAAACCTGCAGGTCTTTGTGGACCACGTCGTCATCGGAAAAGCCAATTCCGTTATTGCGCGCGAACAAATCAGTGGCCAAGGTACCTTTGATATTAGTTTTGAAGAAGGCCTGGAGCCCGGTATCTATAACGTACGTATCGGAGCCAAGCGCATCAGCCTGGTAGTAGATGATCAGCCCGGGCAAACCATCGAAATTGATGGTAACCTCAATACCCTCCAAAATTATGAGGTCACCATTACGGGCTCGGACAATTCGCAGCAGATGGCGAATATCATGCAAAAACTCATTGCCCGTGAAATGAATGCCAACGACATCACCCAGCTCGTGGAAACATCTAATAGCCCCATGATGACGTCCTATGTAGCCTTTCGGTCGTTAGGAGCCAATGGCCAATACTTGGAAACCCACCGCCAAGCCCAACAAAAACTGGCAGCCAAGTATCCTGATTCAGAAATGACGGTCGAGTACGCACGATTCATCGAAACAGCCGACCAGCAATACCAGCGCCAAGTTGCTCAGCAACGTATTCGGGTAGGTGCGCCCGCCCCCGAGGTGTCTTTACCAAGCCCTGACGGAAAAACCTACAACCTGTCCGACCTCAAAGGACAAATTGTCCTTCTTGATTTTTGGGCCAGCTGGTGCCGCCCTTGCCGCATGGAAAACCCCAATGTAGTCAAAGTGTACGAAAAATATAAAAACCAAGGCTTCACCGTCTTTAGTGTTTCTCTTGATGGTGTCGACCCGCGCCTGTACCCACGTATGAGCGAAGACCAAATTACGGAAGGTAATGAGCAATCGCGCCAGAAATGGATCAATGCTATCGCGCAGGATCGGTTGTCATGGCCCTACCATGTAAGTGATTTAAGGAAATTCCAAAGCGTAGCCGCCAATGTCTACGGGGTACGTTCTATCCCTCGTGCTTTTCTGATCGACCGGGAAGGTAATATTGCCAGTATCAAAGTACGCGGCGCAGAAGAGATTGAAACTGCTGTACTCGAGCTGCTGGCGTCCAGTTAAAAAATGCCAATTCGATGAGTGGCTACCATCCATTTGTGGCGGTGGCCACTCACCCGAATTGAGTCAGACTGGCCAGTATTATCCCACAAGCCATAGCTGCATTCAACGACTCAGCCTGACTGCCTGCTGCCTTTGGAATACTTATGTATCGATCCACCAACGGCTGGTGTTCTACCGACAACCCCTGGCCCTCACTACCCACAATCAGAATACCGGGGGTTCGTGCTTCTTCGACAGAAAAAACCGACTCCCCTTCCATATCAGCCGCATAAACCACTGCCTGCGGAAGTTTTTGCCGTAAGGCCAAAAAATGCATACGCCCCATCCCAACCCGAAGCAGGCTCCCCATACTGGATTGTATTACCTTGGCATTGAAAGGATCAACCGAGTGGGGTGAAAAAATAACCTGCCCCACCCCAAACCAGTCGGCCAGACGCAGCATAGTACCCGCATTTCCAGGGTCTTGTATATTATCTAGGTAAAGGGTCCATCCCGGTTGTAATACCTCAGAAAAAGAAGGTATATCCACCACCGCCATGACCGCAGTGGCCCGAGTCAAGGAAGTAAGCTGCCCCAGCTGCTGTGGGGTAGCTACCAGCGTCTTGGCCGCCGCGTATCCTGACGCATTTTCTGCTAACCAATCCGGAGTAGCTACCAGCCATTCGTAGGAGAAACCCTGATTTAGGATTTCCGTAACTATTTTGTGTCCTTCAACAACAAATTTGTTATACTTTTGCCGATACTTTTTTAGTTGAAGAGAACGAATGTATTTCTCTTTATTTTTTGACAGTTCCATGAACCTGCTCGTATTTTCAGCTCTGGCTTATGTTTAATAATCGGATTTGGTCGTTGGTAAGTATTGGAATGCTACTGCTCCTGTTGCAGTCGTGCGGGGTACGCAAGTACCTCGATGTGGATGAATACCTACTGACCAAAAACAGCATCAAACTCCGTACCGTTGAGAAATTGGACAATAAACGTCGGTTAAAGTACGAATTATCGACGCTTTACGAACAGAAAGTGAATGGCAACTTTTTTTCTGTACCCCGCGAATGGTTTTATTATAAAATACAGTCCAGTTCGGATACAACCCGGTTCAATAATTGGCAGCTAAGGGTTATTGCGGAAGAGCCTTCCATTTTTGATGAGGATCGGGCTGGCAGCACCGCCGAAGCTATGCAGCGCTACCTCAGATCCAAAGGGTTCTTCGATGCCGAAGTCTTTTATGATGAAACCATCAAAGCCAAAGCTAAAAAAGCAGAAGTTAATTATTACGTACAGCCGGGCCACCTCTTCCTGATTGATTCCATCTCCTTTTCGTCACCCGACTCCAACATACACCAGATTCTGCAGGATATTGCTGCCGACACCGAACTGGCTCCCGGTGTAGGCCTCGACAGAAAGATCTACGAAGCAGAAAAGAAAAGGATATCCACCTACCTGCGCAACCATGGCTACGC
>JABSSK010000104.1 GCA_013214265.1 Saprospiraceae bacterium
AACATGGCCTTCGGGATCAGCCTGTTTGCCAAGAATTAGTCGCCATCTTTGAAGTAAGTCCTCTGATTCCATTTCAACAAAATGCGTTGCTTATAGGGTTCGATAGGCTAAACGTCATGCCTTTCAATTTTTGGCCTTTATCATGGGATAAGATTTTAGTTTTTTGGATGACTTTACCCTTTGATAGGAGTAAGTTCTTTCGATAAAGGCCTCCTGATTATGCTATAAAATTACGTATTAAAATGCAGATGACCATTTGCTTTTTTGTGGGCTTAATGGGTTGTTTGGATCAGGAAATTAGAACTAATTCCCTGATCCAAAAGAATGTTAAGCTTTTCAGCCGATTGGATGACTGTACGCTTTGTAGTATTGATTTATATTACAACGCGATTAAAACTGGTCGTATCAAAAAGAAAAGCCTATGGAGGTTTGCAGGCTTATGTTACGATCATCGTCCATGCTCATTCTGAGTGCGCCGTTGTCAAGCCCGGTGCGATCGAAATCTTGATTTTCATTGGTTATATCTGACAAGCCATAATTTACTCGGAAACCAAGGTTTAGACCATTGTTAACAAAAATATTCAATCCAGCATTCAGACCAATATCTATCCGATTAAAAAGGGTTTCATCACCTGGAAACCCATCATAGTAGGCCGAAACAACCTCTGGAATAAACACTTCTTTGTTGTCTATTGTACGTGATATGATATTGCCGAATCCGGTTGTAGTTAGGACATCCTTGTTAAAATTACCATCAATAGTAATGACGATAGGGTCTACGTTTTGTCCACCATTAGATACTCCGGAATAGGTGATTTCACCTTGTCCTCGGGATCCGATCAAGAGAGCGGCATTAACGCCTGCGGAAGCTTCAATACGGCCGATACGTATATAAGTCATGAGCGGAATATCGAGGTATGCATTCGAAAAAGAAATTACTTCTCTTCGATTACCGAAAGTAATAACAGGATCACTCTGGCGGGTATACAGCCGAAGGAATGAAGGGCCGTCGAAAGTATACTGTGATCCTTTTTGAGAATACAGTAATTCAGACCGAAAGCCAAAAATATCTGTTAATTTAAAGTTGACAATGGCGCCGACATGAAATCCTGTTGAATAATCATTTGACTCTAGATTATTGCTTTGCGCATCTTGAGCGTTGTCGCCATCAAACTTGGAAAAGTTAAGGCCAACTTTGAATCCGCCAGTAATTTCTTGTCCACTAGAATAGGCTAGGTAGCCAACTATAAACAATCCGATTAATAATATTCTTTTCATGCAATCCGGTTTAATCTTGTTTAATTGGACTCAGAGGGTATCACTTTTTCTAAGTAGATCCGATGTTCCTTCCAAGTTTGTTTTCTTGTGAAACCTGAAACACGGAACCCTCGATTAAGCGCTAAGATAAGCATGCTTCGGTGTGTATTCCTGGTTTTCATTATAATTAAAGTGTAGCCCATATCGGAAGCCCACTTTTCTTGATTAATAGCCATTTTAGTTGCTAGTCCTTTTTGTTGAAAGGCAGGTATTACTCCTCCCATTCAGGAGTAAAATGCACTTCCTTTTTGATAGCCCACTTTGAAGCCTACCAGAGCGCCTCTAATGTCTTCTGTAACGAGAATCAAATGTGGTGTTTGATTCTGTCTTTTCTGATATTCTTCGATGGGGTAAGGACAATCAAGCTCAGGTATTTGCTTTGAAACCTGGACTGCTTCCCTAATAGAGCCTTTTCGAATAATCATGGTTGGTCATGCTTCAAAGATTAAAATCTAATTCTGTTAGAACAGGGCAATGGTCAGAATGTACAATATCAGTAAGTTGTAAAGCTTTCGTCAGATGTTGTGTTAGATTACTCGTGACAGACTGGTAGTCAATACGCCAACCTTTATTGTTTGCTCTTGCGTTGGCCCGGTAAGTCCACCAGCTATAAGACACTTCATGAGGGTGGATGTGTCGATAGGCATCTGAAAAGTGGTGTGCAAACCATTTTGTCATCCAGGCCCGCTCTTCGGGAAGGAACCCACTCGTCTTTTGGTTGCGTTTGGGCGCATGGATATCCATTTCTGTATGGGCAATATTATAGTCTCCGACAATAATGAGCTTTGGTCTTTCTTTTCTGAGTTCCTGTATCCAATGAAAGAAATCATCGAGAAACTCCATCTTGAACTGCTGACGTACATCACCGGTTGTACCACTGGGAAAATAGCAATTCAAGATTGTAATATCACCAAAGTCGGTGCGTAAAATGCGACCTTCTCGATCGTATTTTTCAATTCCACAGCCTTCAATGACAAGGTCTGGTGCTTTTTGGCATAGTGTAGCCACCCCGCTGTACCCTTTTTTAGATGAGGCGGAGTGCCAGAAATGTTGATAACCCAGTTTTTCAAAGGAGGACATTTCAACCTGGTCGGGTTGTGCTTTAGTTTCTTGGAAGCAGATCACATCGAACTTCTCGGATCCAATCCAATCGGCTAGTCCTTTTTTCATGGCTGCCCGAATTCCATTAATATTATAAGAAACAATTTTGGTAGACATTGACTGATGTTAATTTAGGAAATGGATAAATTATACTTCTTCCATTGTTTTTGCCAACTTATATAACCCCATATACTCAGTATTAGGTATACACCATAAAGGGCACTGGTGGGATATAAACCTTTTAAGAAATAAATCTGTATAGCAACTATATCCACAATAATCCAGATAATCCAGTTCTCTAACTTTCGTTTTGCTAGTAGATATTGTGCTACTAAACTGGCTACGGTTGTAAATGCATCACCATAAGGAAAACTGGCATCCGTATTTTTTTGAACACCATATCCCCACACAAGGAACCCTGCGATAATGAGAATACTCCAAAAAAATTGTTGGCTTACTTGCATACGTTCAATATCTACTTCTTGCTTATTATTTCGGCTTCGTCCCCAATTCCACCACCCATATATATTCAGAATAACATAGACAATATGTAAGAGGGTGTCTGAATACAATTTATTTTGTAAAAAGATAGATATATATAATCCTACGGAAAGCAAACCAAAAGGCCAGGCAGCAACCTTCCCGCGTGTGAGTAAAAAAACGTGAATCATCCCGCTGATTACTGCAATGTATTCGATACTTTTAAGGGCAAACATTCGGTTTTAGGCATAAAAATAGTCAAAGGATGGTAATTGGTATTGGTGGTGTAAGCAGAGCAGGAAAATCAACGCTGGCAGATCAATTGTCACGTGTTGCATGGAAAAATAAGCTCCGTTCTAAAGTACTGCATCAAGATGTGTTTGTTCATATGGATGATCAATTGCCTGTCATTAAGGATCGTGTGGATTGGGAACACCCCGATTCTATCCAGTGGGAGCGCCTCAGGAAAGAAGTCATTCGGCAAATGGCAATATGCGATCTTATTATTGTAGAAGGGCTTCTCGCTTTTTGGGATCCAATATTGGTAGAGCACTATAACCGTTGTTTATTCATTGAGATTTCAGAGGAAACTTTCCGCACCAGAAAAGAAGAAGATTTACGCTGGGGGAAAGAGCCGGAATGGTATATTGACCATATTTGGTCGAGCTATCTCAAATATGGGATACCTGCGAAAGATGGTCCTGATCTTATTTACATAAATGGGGAATCCATAGTTGACCATAGAATAGTTGAAGCTTTCTTAACAACAAACTAGTCTTAACTGGCCCAGTTTTCACGGTCCAAACTTCGGAAGTGTATAGCTTCTGCCAAATGAGCAATGTTAATATTATCACTATCGTCCAAGTCAGCTGCCGTTCGTGCTACTTTTAAAATTCTATCGTAAGCCCTTGCGGATAACTTTAGCTTCTCCATGGCTCTTTTTATCAGTGTTTGCCGCGCGCGATTGATCTGGCATACCACGCGCACCATTCTGGGTGGCATGTGTGCATTACAAAAAATACCATCTAATTCAGTAAATCGCGATTGTTGTCTGGAACGAGCAGTTATGACTCTTTTGGCTATATCCCGACTATGCGTATCAGGACGCTTAAAACTAGCAAGTTCATCAAAGTTGACAGGGGTTACTTCAACATGAATATCTATTCTATCTAACAAAGGACCTGAAACCTTATTTAGATATCGTTGAACGACACCAGGGCCACAAACACAATTCTTATCGGGGTGGTTATGATAACCGCAAGGACAGGGATTCATAGAGGCTATAAGCATAAAGCTAGCAGGGTAGTCTACGCTGATACGTGCCCTCGATATGGTCACTCGTCTTTCCTCCATAGGTTGTCGCATCACTTCGAGTACTGTTCGCTTAAATTCAGGGAGTTCATCCAGAAATAAAACACCATTATGGGCTAAGGATATCTCTCCAGGCGAAGGGTTACTTCCACCACCTACTAAGGCTACATCGCTGATAGTGTGATGAGGCGAACGAAAAGGTCGCTGAGCAATCAGGGCAGAACCATGTGGTAGGGTTCCTGCAACAGAATGAATTTTAGTGGTTTCCAGAGCCTCATGCAAGTTCAATGGCGGTAGAATAGTTGGTAAACGGCGAGCCAGCATCGTTTTGCCTGCTCCTGGTGGACCAATAAGAATAACATTATGACCGCCAGCTGCCGCAATTTCAAGCGCCCTTTTGATATTTTCTTGCCCTTTTACGTCCGAGAAGTCCACTTCGTATTGTTGCAGGTTATGAAAAAACTCATCCCGTGTTTCCACAAAAGTAGGATCGATGCTCAGACTGCCATTACAAAACCCAACAGCCTCCTTTAGGTCTTTTACACCATAAACATTGATCTTATCCACAATGGCAGCTTCACGGGCATTGGAAATAGGTAGTATGACTCCTTTAAAACCTTCTTTTCTCGCCTGAATAGCTATGGGTAAAGCACCTTGGATAGGACGTAAACTGCCATCTAATGCCAATTCCCCCATAATGAGATACTGCTCGATTGTTGTATCGGGAATCTGCTTGCTAGCTGCTAAAATACCTAGCGCAATGGGCAGATCGTAGGCAGAACCTTCTTTGCGAATATCAGCAGGCGCTAAATTAACAATGGTTCGAGCCCTGGGCATCCTTAGACCAATATTCGTGATGGCGGATTCAATTCGCTGAAACCCTTCCCGAACGGCATTATCCGGTAATCCCACCAGATGATAGAACTTCTTTCCAGCTACTGGCTGACCACCAGAGTTGACTTCAATGGTTAACGTTTGAGCATCAACCCCCTGGACAGCACCAGCATATGTTTTTACAAGCATAATTTCAATAATGATATTGTCCTAAGTTAGTGGATTTCAACGCCCCCTGCCGGCGAAAAAAGTCAGATAAATGACCGTATTACACGATAAGTGTAAGTATACGCTTAATATTATTTTTTGCCCATAGCAGGTTTTGTAATTAATGTATAGACTAAAAGAATTCGGTTTTCATACTGGTTTTGTTGTAGTGAAGTCGTATTGGGAACTTGCAAGGACCTACTCACGTTTGTGACACTAAATAAAACTAAAAATAGTGGCTAAAACGTATCGTATTGAGACCGAACGCTTAGTAATCCGTTGTTATCAACCCCAAGATGCAAAGCTGTTGAAGGAGGCTATTGATGTAAGTATTGAACATTTAAAGCCCTGGCTAACTTGGGCAACCGATGAGCCCGAACCACTCCAGAGTAAAATTGACCGTTTGCAACGTTTCCGCGGCCAGTTTGATTTAGGGGTAGATTTCATATTTGGGATTTTTTCAAAGGATGAATCTGAGCTAATAGGGTCGACCGGACTGCATAATCGCATCGGTGATGACGCTAGAGAAATTGGCTACTGGATCAGTGTAGAGCATGTCAAGCGCGGCTACGCCCTGGAGAATGTAATGGCTTTAGTGAAAGTAGGTTTTGAACTTGAAGGTCTCGACCGGATTGAAATTCATTGTGCTCCACAAAACATTGGTAGTCGTCGGATACCAGAGAAACTGGGATTCACGCATGAAGGTACACTGAGACGTCGAATACCTACAGAAAATGGCCAAAACGACGATGAGATGATTTGGACCCTATTTGCTGATGAGTATCAACGTTGTGCATGGAAAGATATACCTATTCGCGCTTTTGATGTTGTTGGAAATTTGCTCTCTGTTTAGAAGAAGTTTTGTATCCAGAAACGCTCCATTTTGCATACCTATACTTGCATCAGCTTAATGGACGAAAATTTTTCATGTTTTACCCCTGAGGATGGTCTCAGTGCCCTCCCTACTCCGTCATTAGTTACGCTTTTAACTGCCTTAGGCATGTGATGGGTTGAAGCTTTAGGCTGGTACCATGAGAAACGAGCATATTTTAGATTCATGTGCAGGATAAGTTCTGGTTCATCTTTGTGGAATCGCTCCATTCAATTTATTCTATTAGGATACTATTGATATGAGATTCCAGGTGATGAGCAGGGGGGTCTACCATCAATACTTTCCCATTTTGGTCAATAACGATTACAAAAGGGAGGCTTTGAATACCAAAACGAGAAGCGTTATTGGATGCCCATTTTTCATTGAGATCACTGAAGCTTTCAAATTGGAAATTATGTTTTTTCTGATAATGCAGGAAATGCTCTTCCGTTTGATCGAGGGAAACGCCGATTACTTGAAAGGAGGAAGGGTTGTGCCGATTTATAAGGTTCTCAAGGGGGGAATAGTAACGATCGCAGGCAGTGCACCACGACGCCCAAAAGAAAATGAGGTTGACTTCTGCATCTAATGGGATAGGTATATTTCCTTGAGCTCGATAAGAATATAGGGATGTGATGTCGAGGGTGTCACCAATTTGATGTTTAGGCCTGTGGAGATAGCTTGTAAAATTATCCATGAGTTCTTGAGAAAACAAATGGGTGTTGATGGACGAGAAAAACGCTTGTTTCCTTTCTCCATTGGTAATAGATCGGTTCGTCAGGAGAAAAGATAATACCCCAAGTTTTAAGGAATCACTTTCAGTTGAGGACATCAGGTCTTTTACCGCATCCAAATAAGTCTGACGAGCTTGAAGGTAAGATGGGTAATCTAGCCCTGGCTTATACAATGTAGACTTAAGTGCTTCGTAGGTTTTGAGTTTATCTGCATATGCAGGGTTTGTTCTTAAGTTTCGAGTGTAGTTAAACCAGTTATCCTGTGCCCATCCTGTTTGGGAGGTAATAAGAATAATTAATATGGGCCAGAAAGTTTTAAAGCTTAAGTTCTGAAGAATTAATGGACTGGTTTGTCGACGAATCGGTCTATGCATGGAAGGGTAATTACATTTTTCCATTGATGTCAAACTGCGACACAAAGTTCCATATTTCAGTATTGGCGTCTATGTCCATGTTACCAAAGGAGCCTGGCCAATCATGTCTTCCATTGATGACTTTAAAATGTGCTGTTGATACATCGTTTTCCCCGTTTTCGTAAAGATATAATTCTACTGTACTTCCGTCATTAGGGCTAATGTCAGGAATCATGGTTAGATTGGGTTCAGTGTCTGTACGATTAAAATTCACCCAATAGTTTAACACATCATTATGGGGAATAGTAGCGGGTGGTGCTAGGCCATTATATAGGACAATGTTATCCGCAGTACCGCTAATTGTAATGACGGGCATCGGGTGGGTTGGATCACAAGAGTTATAGGTTCTGGTCGACATATTGGCGGCAACCGCTCCTATGGCAGCGATTCGATTACTTAAGTGGCAGGCCAACTCAAAACTAAAAAATCCACCATTCGAAAATCCACAAGCATAAACACGCTCCTGATCGATGTTATAACTTTCAGCAAGATGGTCAATCAATTGATCTATAAAACCAAGATCATCGGATGTACTACCTTGGGTCCACGAACCAACGTTCCAATGGGGCGCATTTCCTAATAACCGCCCTTGAGGATATACTAAGATGAAGTTCTCCGATTCAGCTAAAGACCGCATATCACCAATATCCTCCATCATACTTCTTGCTGTTTGGGTAAAGCCATGAAAATTCAACATCAAAGGCACTGCGGTATCTCCATCATAGCTGTCGGGAACGAATAAGATAAACCCTCGTGAAACGCCGTTTACAGAAATATTTTGATTGCCATTTACAATCGTAGGGGTCTCAACCATGTCTTCTTTTTCTGTATTGCAAGCCATGGTGATTAGGATCATTCCTAGGAAAAACAGTTGGCGAACAAACGATAGTTTAAGATGATTAGATGTCATATGTTTATGCTATTTCTAAAGAGGGCCATCCATGAAAATTGTCGAATAATGCTATGTTCATTCGGCTTCGGAAGATACATTTACGCTTCGAAAATATCGAATTCAGCAGAAATCGACTTCTATTCACTCAGATAATTCTTCAAGCATGACCAAACAGTCCATTTCTAAAAATGGGGAGGATTTTACTTTCTTCTTAGCACTTTACTTCGTGCCACACAAAAGGTGGGGTCTTTAGGTTTGGCTATTATCATTTCACAATCAAGAGTGAATTCAACTTTTACTTCTATAATATAGAATATTTCGGCCATTATTTGATGATGGCAGGGTAAATTCAATCGGTTTTCAATATCATAGCGATCACCATTCGTTTTGCTAGCAGATCGTTTGATGGGGCAATGGTTTTTGAGCATAACCATCATTTTCACCAGTTCTATTTCTGGTTATCTTTTTTCTTTTGCATTTTCTATTTTGCCCAAGGTTCTTTTTCTGCTGCGTCCACAAAGGTAGTGTCGGCATATAAGCTCATTCCTTCCCAGGTACAAAACCAGATTTGCCCTTTATTATCCTCGAAAATATGTTGAATCGTATTGGTTGCGAGCCCATCTTCCTTAGTGAATGAAGTAAAGGATGATCCATCATATCTGTACACGCCAAAGTTTTCCGCAGAGAACCAGACATTACCCTGTTGGTCTTCACAGAAATTATAGGTTTCGATTCCTTCGATGGCACCATTCTTAGTAAAGTTGGAAAATGAATGGCCGTCATACATGCTGACACCTCCGAAGAAGGTGCCGATCCAAATATTACCTTGACTATCTTCGAAAAGATCGGCAACGCTATTATCTGGAAGGCCATTGTCTGTGGTAAAGAATGTGAATGAATGCCCGTTGTATTTACTAATACCATATCCATCTATAGAAAACCAAATATGGCCTCTTGAGTCCATCAGGATATCGGCGATCCTATTTTCGGATAGCATAGATTGTGGGTTGTCCACATTAGCTTTAGGGATGTCAAAGGGTGTAAATTTTTCTCCATCAAATGTGTTTAAACCATCCACTGTTCCCACCCATATGGTTTGCTTATTATCGATTGCTATCGACCATATTTCAGGATTATTCAGTCCTTCTTGGGTAGAATATATTGTATCGTTCAGGTCGTTATATCTGATGAGGCCGGAAGAGGTTCCAAACCAAATATTCCCCTTTTCATCTTCAATTATTCCCCTGATAGACATTCCGGTTCCATAATTATGGGTAAGGTCTGCTAGTGATTTTCCGTCATATCGTATAATACCATCACCGTTGGTTCCAAACCAAATATTGCCATGACTATCCTGATACATTTTCCGAACAAATTGGGTTACCATCCCATTTAGGTTTGCGTGTCTTTGTGGGAAAAAGGCAGTTCTATTGGAAGGATTTGTTGATATAGGTTCTGACCGTTGGGGATATTTAGCTTTTTGATTCTCCTGCCCAGTACAGGATGTAATGATGAGGATAATGAATATTGTATTTAGAAGTTTTTTGAACGAATTTGTGTTGCTTATAAAAGGGCTCATCGGGGTGTTTATTTAAAAGAGTGTCTAATTGTATTGAGGTGGTTATGCATATATGATAATCAATTCTTGGAGCTTGTGGTTAGATGTGATTGTGCCTGGATGCAGGTTGCAAAAATAATCATTTTAAAAATGAGTCCTTATAATCTTTGGGTAAGAAGATGATCAGAAACGGTACACTCATACCAGAATTGTATCTTAGATGCAGCCAAAGAAATAGATGTTTTACACAAGTCAATTATGGAAAAACCAAAGCCTTCGGGAGGTAAGGGAACACTAAGTCGGCAGTTGGGTCTGGTAGGACTGGCGGCTACGGGTATTTGTTCAATGTTAGGAGCTTCTGTTTATGTGGTTCCCTTTATGATTCAGCGCAATGTACCGGGTATTGGTCCCGATGTACTTACCGCCTTTGCTTTAGCTGCTGTTCCGGCTTTATTAGCTGCGGCAGCTTATGCTATTCTGGCTTCGGCTATGCCCCGAGCGGGTGGAAGTTATATTTATGCTAGCCGTGGCTTAAATCCGTATTTGGGTTTTGTGGCGAGTTTTTCTCAGTGGTTTGGTTTATCTATTGCTATTGGGGTTATTTCATACATTACCATTCCGTTCTTTAGGGATATTGCGGAGGCGATGGAATGGAATAACTTGGCCACCTGGCTCAACATGGGACGTGTGCGGTTGGGTCTTTCTTTGGGTCTTTTATGGATTTTTGTGGGTATAAATATTATGGGTTTACGATTTTACGAACGTACCCTCATTCCATTGATGATCGTGATGTTTTGCTTGGGTGTAATTGTGATCATAGCGGGATTTTACTTTACACCGGAAGCCTTTGCCCAATCTTTACTAGAACGTGAAGGGCGACAGATTCCGGATAATCAGCCATCCTTTAGATTTAGTACTTTACTGACAGCGGCGGCTCTGCTTTTTTCAAGTTTTATTGGCTTTGATTCTATTGCTCAGGCAGGCGGAGAAGCCAAACGTCCAAGGCGGAATCTTCCTATAGCTATTGCGATTGCTGTGTTGGGTGTTGGGACGTACTATTTTTTATTTACGGCGGCAGTATACCACGTTGTTCCTTGGTCTTTTGTAGCTGAGGAAGCCATTCAAAAAGACATTTCGGCTCCAGGGTTGTTAAGTTATGTGCTGTCACCGGGCTGGTCAGTAATTATCATCTTAGGAGCAGCTATTGCATTGATTAATGATTTACCGGCTATGCTACTTTCTGTTTCGCGTCTGATGTTTGCTTGGGCGGAGGATGGTATTTTTCCGCGGGGTGTGGCTAATATTTATAAAAAATATCAAACGCCATATATCGCCATTTTGGTAAGTGGAGGTATGGCTAGTATTGGTATACTTGGGAGCCATCTGGCGGGTGATTTTTTTCTGGGAATTGATATTATGGTGACAGCAATGTTGGTTAATTTCTTGTTGATGTGCATAACTGTTATCTCACTACCGAGTTATAATCCTGCACTGGCCAAAAATATATCTGTGTTCACAAAACGATCGACACAACTGTTATTGGCCATTATGGGTATTGTTTCGTTGATGGTTTTTTTGGTGGTACACACAGCTAAAGATTTAAATACTCAGGTGGATGCGTGGTACTTTCATTCAACCTGGGTATGGCTATTGGTTTTGGGGCTGGCTTCTTTAATTTTTCTTTGGAAAATACGTCAGCTCAAGCGGACAGGGGTTTCAGTTCAAGAAGCTTTCAAATCATTACCCCCTGAGCATTCGAAGATAGATGTTCAATAGCTTTAATGGTTACATGAAGGGTACCACTGTTTAAATGCTTCTTTATGGTTCAACAAAAAGAAATGGTTCCAACGACTACGCTAGCTCCCGGCTTAACGATTTCGAAAGTACTTACCGGACTTTGGCAGATTGCGGATATGGAACGTAATGGTAAAACCATTGATTTGGACGCTACGGCTGATGCTATGCAATCATATCTGGATGCAGGATTTACTACCTTCGATATGGCTGATCATTATGGTTCTGCTGAAATTATCACAGGTCGCTTTCGCAAAAAAGTTGGTAATAATCAACTCCAGCTGTTAACGAAATGGGTGCCTGACCCCGGACCTAGCAGTAAGGAGAAGGTAAGGCGTGCTATTCAGCTTTCCTTGGATCGTATGCAACTCGATCAGCTCGACTTATTACAGTATCATGCTTGGAATTATG
Organism: Saprospiraceae bacterium; assembly: GCA_013214265.1. Lineage (GTDB taxonomy): Bacteria > Bacteroidota > Bacteroidia > Chitinophagales > Saprospiraceae > DT-110. The sequence continues at coordinate 11,924 of JABSSK010000104.1, forward strand.
CCGATGCCAGCTGGCTTGATGATTTATTTTATTTGCAAGAGTTGAAAGAAGAAGGGCTCATTCGGCATCTGGGATTAACTAATTTTGATGCTGCGCATTTGAATATGGTTCTGGAAAGTGATATTGAAGTAGTTGCCAATCAAATCTCGTATTCACTTATCGACCAGCGAGCTAAGGGAGCAATGGCAGAGGTGTGCCGTAAGCATGAGGTTAAAATATTAGCTTTTGGTACGTTAGCAGGCGGGATGCTCAGCGAACGTTGGCTGGGACAACCGGATCGGGCTGTTGACGAAATGGATACTTGGTCACAAATGAAATACAAAAGATTTATCGAGCAAGCCGGGGGATGGGATGCGTTTCAGGCTTTATTGGAAGCTTTGGATCAATTGGCGAGAGCTAAAGATGTTTCTATTGCTAATATAGCTACCCGTTATATTCTCGAGCAGGATGTTGTTGGGGGAATTATTATTGGTGCTCGGTTGGGCTTGAGTAACCGAATTACTGATAATCAGCGATTGTTTTCGTTTTCATTTTCACAAAACGATCAACAGCATATTCAAAAAACATTGCACAATCTGCATGTTATTCCTGGGAACTGTGGAGATGAGTACCGTAAACCCCCATTCTTGACTGCTTCGGGGGATTTAAGTCATCATTTAGATAGCTTATCAGCACCTTTCCCGGTTTATGATGCGGGCCCTGATCGCCAAAAAGCGATGAGTGGTACCATTTGGGAAGAATTGGCAGGGTTTAGTCGAGCGGTTCGCAAAGGCAACCATATTTATGTATCAGGTACTACTGCAACACATGGTCGTCGATGTATCGGGGGAAATGACCCTGCCGCTCAAGCTCATTTTGTAATCGATAAAATTGAAGGTGCCATCCAATCATTAGGAGGATCTCTGGAGGATATTGTCCGTACGCGCGTGTATGTTCAAAATATGGATCAATGGGAGGCTATTTCGCGTGTACATGGCGAACGCTTTAAGCACATTCAACCCGCTAATACCCTCATACGTGCTGATTTAATTGGAGACGAGTACCTGGTAGAAATGGAGGCAGAAGCCGTAATCAGTAATCTTTAGATAGGGCAGGTAAGTAAAAAATAGATGATACCATGAAAGTATGTTCTTTTTTAACAGCAGCTACTGGGGCTTTTACTACTTCTGCACTTTTTTGCACAACTACTTCTTGAGAAGGACTTTGTGCTTGCATTTCTGAAGCAGGTGTCACAGCAGGAACATCATCAAAAAATCCAAAGTTGTCTTCTTCTTCGTGTTCTTTTAATTTTTTTGTTTCAGTATTTTTAGAAATTTCTTCTAATTCATCATCAAAAAATCCAAAAGCATCACTACTAGTATCATTAGAAATATCATCATCAGCAAAAATACCGTAAGGTTTTTTATTTTGAGTGTTTTCTAAATCATCATCAAAGAAACCAAAGTTATCATTTTCTTCATGAACAGGTGCTTTTACAGAAGGTGTAGCAACAGGAGCGACAGGAGCTACTGCTTCTG
>JABSSK010000105.1 GCA_013214265.1 Saprospiraceae bacterium
GGTTTTTTCTCCCGGACAAGCTATTTTAGCAGCTAAAGCAGGTGCTACCTATCTTTCTCCTTTTATAGGACGTATAGATGATATCACTTGGGATGGGATGGCTTTGATTCATCAAATTGCTGAAATCTATGCGATCCAAGGTTATGATACGGAAATTCTAGCGGCTTCTATACGGTCCGCTAAGCATATTGTTGATGCCGCTCAGTCTGGAGCAGATATTGTAACTTGTCCACTTAATGCTATCTTAGGGTTGTTAAAACATCCTTTAACAGATATTGGTTTGGAAAAATTCTTGGCAGATTATCGCAAAGCCAATAGCTAAATAAACATCCCACGAACATTACCAGTCCATTTTGGACCTTCTCCCAAATGAGCATGTTACCGAACATAACGTTCGGTCAACTATAGATTAGAGGTTATCTAATATACCATTAGTAAGGGAATGGAACGGTTATGTTCTGTTCCCTTTTATTATGAAAAGAAACCGCTCGATTTATTTAGCGGATATACCGTTTGATTTGGCACATAAGTTTGCCATTTTATAGGCAAGTCGAGCCCCCACATTACCATCCCAAGCGTTACCGCTCCCGCCGGTTTCACATAAGTCAAAACCAAGGATTCGACGTCCTGAATCTACTAGCTGCCGCAGTAAGAAAATGGCTTCATTCCATGATAAACCCCCAGGTACCGGTGTGCCTGTGTTCGGACAGAGGGACGGATCAAGCCCGTCAATATCGAAACTTACGTAAACATTAGGAGGTAATTTCTGAATCAGTTCTTGGCAGATGACTGCCCAGTTCTTACCAGCATAAAGCATATCCATACGATCCTGCTCAAAGAGTACATGTATACGTTGGGGGTCGGCTTTAGCTCGTTGTAATTCTTCCTCACAGTAATCCCGAATACCTACCTGGACTAATTTGTTTATTTGTGGGATTCGTAGTGCTTCGTGAAAAATGGAAGCATGCGAATACTGAAATCCTTCGTATGCGTTTCGTAGGTCCATATGGGCATCAATTTGAAGAACGCCAAAAGCGGCGTTGCGATCAGCTAGAGCTTGTAGATATCCCAATGGGCACGAGTGATCACCTCCAATAAGACCTACTAGTTTTTCTTGGTCTAGTAAATCAGTGCAAGCCTTTTTTACCCTTTGGGTTTGTATTTCTCCTGCTTCATTCAGTTTTTTCAGTACCGATTGCATCGCTTGATCTTGTTGAATCTGTCCCCCCGACTCCAAGAATTGGATGTATAATTCGCTTTGGTTGCGATATTGCTGACTTAAGCTAAGCCACCTCGGATCAATCGGTCGGAAATAATGCCCTATCTTCCAAGCATCAGGAAAATCGGGGTCGTATAAATCAAGCTGCACGGAAGCATCAAGAATATTCTGCGGCCCATAAGCCGTTCCGGCTGTAAAGGAAGTAGTTACATCCCATGGTACAGGTAGAAATACAAATTGAGCCTCTTCTTCTGCAAAAGGTAACCCAATAAAACGATTGTTGGTAAGGCCCACACTATTGGGGTCAAATTGGGCTATCTTTGCAGCTCTTATCTGATGGCGACTTGCATTGTTCTTCATTCCGGAACAGTTTTTAAAATAATCCAAAATAAATAGGTTGTACAATTAAGGTACAGCAGGTAATTTTAGGGCGAAATATAGTAAACAAGGCATTTACAAAATTGGTCTATTTATGTCTAAAGTACTCATTATTGGAGCGGGTGGTGTGGGTCGCGTTGTTACTTATAAATGTGCACAACACCCAGATATTTTTTCTGAAATTATGCTAGCTAGCCGCACGGAATCAAAGTGTAAAGCTATTGTGGCAGATGTAGAGCGTGACACAGGACACAGTAAGTTGTCGACAGCTGCAGTCGATGCTGAGAATGTACCTCAATTGGTGACACTTATTCGTTCTTTTCAACCGAAATTGGTGATTCATGTCGCTTTACCGTATCAGGATCTGACGATCATGGATGCTTGTTTGGAGACTGGAGTCCACTATTTGGACACGGCCAATTATGAGCCTAAAGAGGAAGCTAAATTTGAATATAGCTGGCAATGGGCATATCAAGATCGTTTTCAAAAAGCTGGACTTACGGCTATACTAGGATGTGGTTTTGACCCTGGTGTAACGGGGGTTTTTACTGCCTATGCAGCAAAACATTACTTTGATGAGATGCATTACCTTGATATTGTGGATTGTAATGGAGGAGATCATGGTAAGGCTTTTGCAACTAATTTTAACCCCGAAATTAATATTCGGGAGATTACACAACGTGGAAAATACTGGCTAAACGGAGAGTGGGTTGAAACGGAACCCTTTGAAATAAAAAAACAACTGACCTATCCTGATATTGGCGTGCGCGATTCCTATTTGCTGTATCATGAAGAATTAGAATCCCTGACGAAAAACTTTCCAACCATAAAACGTGCTCGCTTTTGGATGACCTTTGGTCAGGAATATCTAACACATTTGCGGGTGATCCAAAATATTGGAATGGCTGGTATTCAGCCTATCCCATTTAAAGGAGTAGATATCGTTCCTTTGGAATTCCTGAAGGCTGTGCTTCCTGACCCAGGTGATCTGGGCGAGAATTATGTTGGGGAAACGTCCATAGGGTGTCGAATAAAAGGAATAAAAGACGGACAAGACAAAACCTATTACATCTGGAATAACTGTAGCCATAAGGTTGCTTATGATGAAACGGGTGCCCAAGGGGTTTCTTACACCACAGGCGTTCCTGCTATGTTGGGTGCAATGATGTTACTTACTGGTGCATGGTCAGGAGCAGGTGTATTTAATGTAGAAGATTTTGACCCCGATCCATTTTTGGCTCGGCTGGGAGAATATGGGTTACCATGGCATGAGAAGTTAGGTGCCAACCTTGAGTTTGACGATTACCACGGATAATATCCCGTGAAAATTATATGGAAACGAAGTATTCAAAAATACCCTCTCCTGCTTTTGTGCTCGATGAATATCGCTTACGCAAAAACCTGGAGCTAATGGCTGGCGTACAGCAACGTACGGGGATTTCGATTATTCTAGCATTGAAAGGGTTTGCGCTCTGGCCAGTCTTCCCTTTGGTAAGAATGTACCTGAAAGGAGCAACCGCCAGTTCGCTGGCTGAAGCCAGGCTGATAGAAGAAGAAATGGGAGTTAAGGCGCATACATACTCACCCGCCTACATGCCCGATGTATTTGATGATATAGTGCAACACAGTAGCCATATCACGTTTAATTCCCTTTCACAGTATGAGCGTTTTGAGGAGCGGATAACGAATGCAGATTGTAGCATTGGCTTGCGGGTCAATCCTGAATATTCCGAGGTAACTACTGATCTGTATAATCCGGCTATTCCGGGCTCCCGTTTGGGGGTGCTGTCTCATCAATTACCTGATACACTGCCTGAAAAAATACGTGGACTGCATGTGCATACATTATGTGAAAGTAGTGCCGAGGCAACGGAACGACTAATAGAAGTGACGGAACAAAAATTTGGGGCTCACTTCTCTCAGTTATCTTGGATTAATTTTGGTGGTGGACACCTGATGACTCGGAAGGGTTATGATTTGGCTCGTTTGGAAAAAGCATTGCTTTCCTTTCAAAAGAGATACCCTCATCTAGAGGTTCTGTTAGAGCCAGGGAGTGCTGTAGCTTGGGAAACTGGTGAACTGGTAAGCACCGTTCTGGATATTGTCGAAAGTGGAGGAATAAAAACGGCTATACTCGATGTATCGTTTACCTGCCATATGCCAGATACACTGGAAATGCCTTATCGCCCCAGCGTTTTGGGTGCACAAGATGCTGGAAATGGTGCGGATAACTATATATATCGTCTTGGAGGTGTCAGCTGCTTGGCGGGTGATTTTATGGAAGCCTATTCATTTGATCAACCTCTTACTGTAGGTGATAAGGTCATTTTTTGGGATATGATGCACTACACGATGGTAAAAACAACCATGTTCAATGGGGTTAGTCATCCGGCTATTATTCAACAAACGGGTGATGAGATGAAGGTTCTGCGTTCATTTGGATATGCTGATTTCAAAAACAGGCTGGGATAATGATAGAAGATGTACCAACAGTAAAACACGTAGCACAGCGTTTTATTCGTGCGATATCCAGTCCGTATGGGGCATCCGAGGCCCGCAGTATAACCCGTATTGTATTTGAAGATGCTTTTCATTGTACACATCTGGATAGTCCCAGAATGATGACCTCCAAGGAATTAGAACGACTCCAAACGATCCAGAAAAGACTCTTAGACTGGGAGCCACTACAGTATATTTTAGGAGAAGCTGATTTTTATGGGCTCAAATTTAAAGTGAATCCAGCAGTACTCATCCCCAGACCCGAAACGGAAGAACTGGTATATTTGGCATCGAATTTTCTAAAATCAAAACACATAGGAGACGTTCAACCAGTTGTATTGGATGTTGGAACAGGCTCGGGTTGTATTCCGGTTACCCTAAAAAAAGAAATGCCTGCGCTTGAAGTGTACGCCCTTGATATTAAAGAGGAAGCTTTAGTTGTCGCCCAGGAAAATGCACATCGCAATCAAGTGGAGGTTTTCTTCCTATTATTGGATATCTTAAACCGTGAGTTATGGGCGCAACTGCCTCCGATGGATTTGTTAATCTCTAATCCACCATACATTCCAGAACGGGAATTGGAGCTTGTTGGTGAATCAGTGAAGCGATACGAACCCTGGGACGCATTATTTGTAGATAATGATGAAGAACTTATCTTTTATGATATTTTAGTACAGTTACTTTTGCATAAAGGAAAGGAAAACAGTTGCTTGATGGCTGAGGTAAATGAATTCAATGCACCTAAAGTAAAATCTTTATGGGTGTCATATGGACTTCAGGATGTAAAGATCCAATCTGATATGCAAGGAAAAGAACGAATAGTAGTTGGTTTTAAAAAATGAAGTTTTTGTTAACCTTGTACAAAAGAATGATCCTTTCTGTACCTGAAGTATTAAGATACTTTTCCTGCGTTTTTAGGCTTTAAAATGTGGGGTTGTCATTTAATTGGTGAATGCAAGCAATGAGCGTCTGGTTTAATCTTTCAATAGCAAGCGGAATGTTCCAATTAGCTCGATTTCGGGGTTCCACATGATTGGAAATCGATCGTAATGCCAAAACAGGTATGCTCTCCATACAAGCTACATAAAAGACAGCAGCACTTTCCATAGTTTCCAGATCAGCTGACACTCTGGCTCGAAGTTGTTGAATCTGATGCGTTTCGCCACTTACTGTGTTGAGGGTAATTCCATGGCCAGTCTTTACAGGAATATTGGATGTAAAATCAGGAAGTTTAGGAATTAGTTTTTTCCCCTGATAAGGCTTCTCATTTTCGGCCAATAAGCGAAGCTCAAAAAGATCAATAAAGCGACCATTTTTGTCTATCGCACCTTGATCAGCAATTTCTTCTGAGACGACTTGGTATACAGTACCAAGCATAGCAGAGGAATTGTAAGCACCCGCAATCCCAGCATTAAGAATTAGGTCAGGATTGTTATCCTTTAGATAGCGCGTAAGGGCATAGGTGGTAGCCGTCATACCTACACCAGTTAGCTGTATATCTACGGATACTTGATTCAGGTCGAATGCATGTGGTTTTGGATAGGATTGCGCCTTGAAATAATTAATTGTAGGTTCAATTTCTGGGGGAGTGGCAGCGCATAATAGTATTTTTTTCATGGGCTTTACCATTGGTATCGAAGATTAAATAGGGGAGAGGTACCTAATTGCTGGTGTTGCCAAGCTCCGATATCGATGGTGATATGCTTACCTACAGGAATGCCTACACCAAAAGTAAAGTTGGCTGGTGCGGTTCGAATGCCTGTACGGAGTACTAGAATATCACCTATCTTATATTCCATGCCTGCTTTATAACGGGCAGGGAAGTCAATATCTTTTTCAACTTCAGCTATCAATTGAATCTGCTCCGATGGTTCATAACGTATGCCAACCGAAAGAATGGAGGGTTGGAATTCATTAGGTGTAACTTTCTGCCGAATGGGATTAAATACCATGGCACCCAAGGTAAGGGATGGGATGAGTTGTACTTGAACACCCAGAGAAAAGGTTATCCACTGTTTGCTACCAAATTCAGGGATCCGTTGCTGACGCAAATGTAAACCACCACCTAGATGTAGGCCCTTGGCCAATGGCCGCCCATAAATGAGGGCCGCCTCTTGATCCCTATAATCCGCTGTACCAAAATGACGGAGGCGAAAACCAAAGCGACTGGTTTCTGTAGGAAGAATAAAACCAGCTTGTACAGTATTCAGGCTACCTAATAGGAACCTGTTTTCGGCTTGCAGTAGAAGAGATTTTTCATTGGACAGACCAATGCCGGCAGGATTAGCAAAAATACTGGACGAATGCGAGGTTACTGCACCTGTTCCACCCATCATCAGGCCGATTGCACCTGCAGTAACTGGATTATTCAACTGGGCGATTACGGAATATGGTAAGACCAGTAGGATGATAAGAAAAGAAAAGCATATAGTACGTGGCATATTTTAGTAAGTAAACCTGCTCTCAAGATATAAATATTCGTGGGTTAGACGCTCCTAAGTGCATGCAGTCTTTTAGAATATATCGTTCTTTCTGGCAAGATTATATACCTTTGCGCGACAGTTAAGAAAATGGAAAAAGTACAATTTAAAGATCTTGGGCGTGTTGCATATGCGGAAGCATGGGATTATCAAACCCAGCTTCATGACGAGGTGAAAAGCCGAAAGATCAAAAACCGGCGAAACAGAGAAAAGCCAGAAGAGCAGGAAGCTATTCAGCATTATCTGCTGTTTTGTGAACACCCACCCGTTTATACCCTTGGTAAGAGTGGTTCAGTTGACCATTTGTTACTTTCAGAATCAGAACTGGAAGCGGAAGGCTTTTCATTTTTCAAGATCAATCGCGGAGGGGACATTACATATCACGGGCCAGGGCAGATTGTTGGGTATCCCATTTTTGATTTAGACCATTTTTTTACAGATGTGCATAAATACGTTCGGTTTTTAGAAGAAGCTGTAATTCGAACAATTGCAGAATATGGCATTGAAGGAAAACGTTTTAAGGGATATACAGGGGTATGGATCGATCCTGTGTCAGGGGGTCCCAAACGAAAGATTTGTGCCATAGGTGTACATCTGAGCCGTTGGGTAACTATGCATGGCTTTGCATTTAATGTGAATAGTAATTTGGATCATTTCAAAAATATTGTCCCTTGTGGTATAGCTGATGAGGATAAAGTAGTTACTTCTCTGTCAAAAGAGTTAGGAGAAAAAGTACCTATCGAAGAAGTAAAAGAGCGGGTGTTATTTCATCTGTCAGATCTTTTTTCCTTCAAACCTATACCATTCAATTCTTGAAGAACCTATACTTGAACTGATGAAAAAAGATATTCCAGATTTAAAAGTTGAGGACATTGCACTGGCTATTGTGCCGCGCGATGAAGACTTATGGGATTCCTATATTATCAATTTAAAGGATACGACTATAGAAAGTGTACTGATCAACTCAAAGGGCTATGGTAACGTAGATGGAGAAGAAGTGAAAACTACAGTTCTACGGCATTTTTTTGAGGAGATTGGACCCTTGCGTTGTGTTTTGATCGAACCAGTGCAGCCTAAGTTGTTCGAACTGACTAATGAGTATTGGGTCAGTTTTGTTCAAAATGGACATATGTACGATAAGAAATACGTATTTGTCAGGGGAAGTATCCATGAAGAACATTTTACTACTATCCCCTTTATTAACCGGAAAGGCGTGATGATTCGATAATTATTTCATAGGGATCAGTTTCATAGATAAAAAGTATGTCAGACAAACCAGCAGCTAAGAAAGTAGTGGAATCGTACTCCGTAATGACGGAAATGGTTATGCCTAACGATACCAATCCGATGGGTAACCTCATGGGTGGAAATTTACTTCGTTGGATGGATATTATTAGTGGTATTTGTGCCGGAAAACACTGTGGAGCAAATGTAGTTACAGCTTCTGTTGATCACGTTTCTTTTCAGCGTCCCATTCGATTAGGTGATGTGGTTACACTAGAAGCAAGTGTCACTCGCGCCTTCAGCACTTCCGTTGAGGTATACGTTGAAGTTTTTGCTGCAAATATTAAAGGAGCAGAAGCCCGTCGTTGCAATCATGCTTATTACACATTTGTCGCCTTAGATGAGAATAACCGCAAGCCTATTTCTGTAGCACCGGTTATTCCATTAACTGAAATACAACAACAACGCTTCGATAGTGCACCCCGCCGTCGGGAAGTACGCCTGATTCTTAGTGGTCGGATGAAACCAGCCGACGCTACCTTACTACGGGATTATTTAAATGAAGAAAGTACCAAGTATTAGGACATCTGAATGCAAATAGAACACAACCTGATCTTGGCCTCATTCCAGTTGTTGGGTAAGTGCTTTTGCGTAACGCGGGACATCAAAATCCCTCGTCAGGAGGAAAGATGATTGCCAACGAATGGGTTTACCGATTCGTCAGCAATCATGACCTAATTAGTACTGTGTTTTATGAGCTCTTTTTTTCTTTTTTCAGGGAGATCACATCAATACTTTTTTGCTTTACCATTTGATTAAATGCAGGTAAGTCATTTTCCTGAATGGTATCAAATTGTTCTAACTGTTCATCAATTCTTTGGCTGATGTTTTCTTTAACTTCATAACTCTGCTTGGTTGGCGGATAGTTACCTCTGCCTACTAGTGAATTGAGATGAGCTAGCTTATTCGTTAATTGGATTGGAAAGTTAAGCGGATCCTGGCGTGACTGGTTTTTAGTCTGGTACAAGGATTTTTCAATTTCCGTGATCTTTCTATTAATTTCTTTGGATTCATCCATCAGATCTTTCATGTCTTCCTGGTCTTTCCATAAGCCTTGAAAATGCTTCAACTGCTTGCGGATACTGCGGATATCATTAATGGCTTGATGGGCTTCACTTACCTTATCACGAACGGATATCAGAAAGTCAAATTGTTCTTGGAATCCTGCAAGGTCTGTTTCTGAACGCGGGTCCTTTAAAATTTCGAACGTTTGTTCTTGCTCTTCGCCATTGACAGTCATTTTGACCATATACATACCCGGTACCGCCATTGGTCCGGCCATACTTCCTGCCCAAAGAATCATACCATCAAAGTCGGTAGCATCCGCATAGCGCATATTCCAATTAAAGGTATTTCCACCTGCTTTGAGATCGGATATTTTACTACCTCGTTCTTTTGATGTACTGGAAAATGATTTGATCAGATCACCATCAGGTTCGTGAAAAGAAATAGTTACTTCGTCTTTTTCAGATGGCTCATTTTGCAGGAAGAAATTGACAATCACGCCACCTGGATGATTCGTGCCTTCGGTTAAGGACCCCGAACGACCACTTCCACTCATGCGATAACTGGACATAGGTGCATAGAGCTGAAACGCTTTCTCTACCATAGCAGGCTCCACTTGGTGCAAAACAGTGAGGTCATCAATGATATACACACTACGTCCCTGGGTAGCCACTACTAAATTTTCATTTTTAAGTGTTAGGTCTGTAATTGGAACAATAGGTAAGTTGAGCTGAAAATCTTTCCAATTTGCTCCATTATCAAAGCTGATATACATACCAGTTTCGGTTCCTGCATAAAGGAGCCCTTCGCGTTGGGGATCAGCACGAAGTACCCTCGTGAAATGATCTTTAGCAATGCCCGAGGTAATTTTAGTCCAAGTTTTTCCGTAGTCTTTAGTGTGGTACAAATAAGGCTCGTAATCACCTAGTTTGTAGCGTGTGCCAGCTACAAAAGCACCGCCTTGGTTGAACGGGTCAGCATCAATACTGTTCCACATCATCCAGTTGGGAATACCTTTAGGCGTGATATTCGCCCAGTTTTCACCGCCATCTTTGCTAATATGGATTAAGCCATCATCCGAGGCGACCCAGAGTAAACCTTCTTCATAAGGCGATTCCATACCAGCAAATAAAGTACAGTAATATTCTACTCCAGTATTATCTTGCGTGATAGGCCCACCCGATGATTTTAATTTATCAGGGTCATTACGAGTAAGGTCATCACTAATTAATTCCCAAGAACGACCTCCATCCATGCTCATGTGAACGTGGTTGGATAGGGTATATAGTTTTTTCGAATTGTGGGGGGAGAAGAAGATTGGAAAATTCCATTGAAAACGATATTTCATACCTTCGGCACCATATCCCATGGGGTTGTCCGGATATACATTGACAACCTGCATTTGCTTGGTACGATGGTTCATACGGGTTAGTAAACCGCCATAAGAGCCACCATAAACAACATCGCTATCTTCTGGGTCAACCGCAAGGTGTGCTGACTCTCCACCAGCAGAAGGTTCCCAGTGGTCTTCGTTAATGGAACGCCCATCAGACCGATGAAGTACCCTTTGGGTGGAATTGTCCTGCTGGGCGACATAGATTCGGTAAGGAAAGTGATTATCCGTAGTTACCCGATAGTATTGGGCTGTAGGCTGATTCATATAAGTTGACCAGTTACCCCCACCATCAAAAGATACCTGTGCCCCACCATCATCGGCAATGACCATGCGCTGGTTATCTTCAGGTGCTATCCACAAGTCGTGATGGTCACCATGTGGTGCTCCGTTGGCTTCAAAGGTCCGACCACCATCAGTAGATTTGTGATAGCGAACGTTCATGACATAAACAATATCTTCGTCCTGAGTGTCCGCATATATTTTACTGTAGTACCACGCTCGCTGACGTAAAGCACGGCTGCTATTTACTTTGCGCCAGGTTTCTCCAGCATCATCAGAACGATATACACCACCCTCATTGGCCTCAATAATAGCGAAAACACGTTCGGAGTTAACTGGTGATACAGCCACGCCAATGATTCCAATAGGACCTTCGGGTAAGCCTTCGTTTGCCATGATTTCTACCCACGTATCTCCACCGTCCGTACTTTTCCATAAGGAAGAACCTTCACCACCTGATTCTAGACTGTAAGGCGTACGTCGAATACGCCAAGTTGAAGCATATAAAACTCTGGGGTTATTGGGGTCCATAACTAAGTCAACTGCCCCGGCATTTTCATTTGCAAAAAGTACGCGTTCCCAGGTTGTACCCCCATCGTTGGATCGGTATACTCCTCGTTCAGCTGTTGGTTTGTATAAGTCACCCATGACAGCTGCATAGACTAAATCTGGGTTTTTGGGGTGGATGCGTACCCGAGGAATATGTCGGGAGTTTGGAAGTCCGATTGATTCCCAGGTTTTACCTGCATCCATGGACTTGAACATCCCATAACCGTACGAAACATTGCCCCGAACAGTTACCTCTCCACCACCAACGTAAATAATGTTGTTGTCGGATTCCGAAACCGCTACCGCGCCGATCGAGCCTCCAAAAAAGCCATCAGAAATATTTTCCCAGTTCTGACCACCATCTTTGGTTTGCCAGACACCTCCACCAGTAGCACCCATGTAGAATAAGTTGGGTTTTCCAGGTACGCCTGTAACTGCAGCCGACCGCCCTCCTCGAAAAGGACCAATCTGACGGTAAGTTAATCCGTCGTAGAGGGCTTCAGAATAACGGGCCGTCGACTGCGCATCACCGGCCAAAGGAAAGTAAAGAAAGGAAACCAACACCAAGAATAGAACTCTGGGTTGGACTTTCCAGCTAGATTGTTGCATAGTTTTGTTTTTATCTAAGTTACTAATCCGTATGATATGAAATATCGCAATGAATTTGACAAACCGAAAATTTAAGCATTTAAATTTTTAGGATAATTTAGGTTGATTACGATAATTTGACAGCTATTTGGTTCGAAATGGTACATATTTGAATGACATTTTATGGTCAATAAATATTTTTACTCAGATGTAAATTTCTTTATTGTATAACAATAAAACTAAGTGGTATAAAAAAAAGCTGCCCGCAGAGCGGGCAGCTTTTTTAACTTGAAAAACATCGCCGTGCAGTTTTACTACACGTAGCTTACAAAATTGCCTATTTCACATACTATCTAATTAGATCATGTCTTTTGCGGATTATATTTTGGTGAGTTTAATTTTTTGTACGAAAGCTTGTTCATCTTGCTCAATGGTTAAATAGTAGTCACCAGGCCCATTACGAGCAAGATCAATTTCATCGCTGAAGTCACCTTGGAACCCTCCAAGGTCATAGGCATAAATTTGCCGTCCGGAATTATTATGAACCCTAACTTTCGTATCACCGATGCGATCAAGAGTGAATGTAAGCTGATACATATTCATGCCTTGATTCATTTCCATACGTAACTTTTTCACGGGTAGATCATTCTTGGCAGGTAATTCCAATTCTAATTCACGATTGATTTCTCGAACTTCGGAAGTTGAAATATCACGTAAATGGAGTTCCATATTTTCTGCGTTTCTACTACGCTGGTTGTCCTTATCTTTACGTTCCCCAAAAATATTGACACGGAGGTCATCAAAATTGAGATTCATGTATCGGTTTCCACTACGTTTACGCGCACAATCGGATTGGACTATGGCTGTACCTTCTAATCTTTTTCCATTTCTCTGATATTCCAATACGGCTTCTTCACCAACATACATAGCATCAACGGCAGTGCTTAAGTCTTCCCAATCAAGGATAGGGTAACCATTTATTTTAGTTATGGCATCGCCATCTTGCAGGCCGGCAGCAAAAGCAGTGGATTCTTCGATTACCTGTACCTGTACACCTTCGTCGAGTCGGTTGGACATGGATTGCTGTACACCTAAGAAAGGGTCGTCACAACCTGACTTGGAGATAGATCTAGCTTTGTCCCGATCACCAAAGGTGACTTGACTTTTTACGTATTCTCCTTTTCTTATAAAATGTAGTGTGGCATTTTCGCCGATATCATACTTGCGAAGTATATCCGTAAGGTTCTGATCTCTTCCTGTTCGATATTCATCAATGCCGTATATATAATCGAAGGGTTGCAAGCCAGCTTGTTCGGCCGTACTTCGTTCCATCACGGCGGTAACATAGCTGCCATAAGGATTGTCAAAATTTTTCCCCATCATAATTACACCTCCTCTTGGTCCGCGAAGTGTTTTGTGCGTGGTTGTTGTTACGATATGGCAATGTTGTAATGGATCGCTAAGTAAACCTGTAGCAATTAACCCGGCAGGGTGAGAAATATCAGCAAGTATTAATGCGCCAATTTCATCAGCAATCTTACGGATACGTGGATAATCCC
>JABSSK010000106.1 GCA_013214265.1 Saprospiraceae bacterium
ACGTACATCATGGATCATAAATGGAATAGTAAGCGTATTAGCCGGATCCACCGGATTTTTGATACTCACACCCAGATACATGTACTGCGGATAGTCTCCTTTTTTAAGATCAAGATATTTCCGATCATTTCTTGACAAGCCCTCACCTGAGAAAATATTCTGTAAGGTCTGAGGGTTCATTAAAAAGACATAGGCCGAATTCAGATTAAAATCAGAAGAGGGCATTTCTTTCGTAACCCACGACTCCACTTCAGTAGCAATAATGTTGTTTTGTCCCGCTAGCTTTCCGGAACTCCAAATAAGTAGGGAGAGGAACAGAATTCGTTGGTACATCATTACCGGTTTTTACTTTTTAAAGGTTATTCTGGATGGAATGTCATAATAGTACACTAAGGTACTATGAGAACATTTGTCAGAACATAAAAAAATTCTTTACTCGATCCAAAGGTCTTCATACCCTGTGTTACAAACGTTCATACAGCATCCAAGAGGTGACCATACCAAAATGTAACAGGGTATGCAGTCTATTTAATTACACCTGATTTTGCTTTCATGAACGTTACAATTTAACTATGAATTGTATTGTACATGCTCACATGGCTCCTGTGATTCACCTTTAGAGTTCATATCATGTAGGCTACACTTATAAATATAGATAAAATAGCTATATATATTACATTCTTCAATTGCCAAGGCTTCGTATATTTACGGTCATGAGTCAAAGAAATCAGAAAGCATATGTGGGGGTTATCGGAGCAGGAAGTTTTGGAACAGCCATTGCCAATTTACTAGCCATTAATGGGCAGGTACTGCTTTTTAGCCGCAAGGCAGAACTGGTGCAGAAAATCAATCGTGAGCATCGGAATTTCGGCGTAGACTTATCTATGAATATTCGAGCGACATCAGATATAACTGAACTAACTCAATTGTGCCATCTCATTTATCCGATCGTCCCATCGGATGGATTTAGGGCCATGATGCGCAGCTTAGGTCCTCACCTGAAGCCGCATCATTTTTTGATTCATGGAACAAAGGGGTTTGACTTACATGGTCTTACAAACGACGATCTGGAACATAATAAAATCAATCCTTCCGAAGTATCTACTATGAGTCAGGTGATCGCACAAGAGAGTATTGTACGAAGGATAGGTTGTTTGTCGGGGCCTAATCTGGCCCGTGAAATTATGGAGGGCCAGCCTACCGCAACTGTAATTGGCAGCAAGTTTGATGAAGTAATCGACATGGGAAAAAAGACGCTCAAGAGTGACACTTTTCATGTATTTGGCACTCAGGATATTATTGGTGCAGAATTAGCGGGTGCTTTAAAGAATATCATAGCAATTGGTTCTGGAATTTTGAGAGGCCGCGGACTTGGGAAAAATATTCAGGCTATGCTCATTACACGCGGCTTAAGTGAGATGGTGGCTTTTGGCAAAGCCTTTGGTGCTGAGAATACCGCCTTTTTTGGCACTGCTGGCATTGGTGATCTGGTGGCAACGGCAACTAGTAAGGATAGTCGAAACTTCACCTTCGGATACCGATTAGGCCAAGGAGAAAGTCGGCAGGATATCGTCGCCAGCATGGTAGAACTTGCCGAAGGCGTGAGGACGCTTCAAGTTACCCATAAGTTAGCACTACACTTTCGTTTGAGGTTACCGATTACACGTATGCTTCATCAGGTTGTTTTTGATGCGTATAACATTGATGAAGCAATTCGGTATCTCATCAATTATCCCTATGATGTAGATGTAGATTTTTTGGACTGATGCTTTCGGATGTCCATTTGTATCTGTTCAAGAGAGAAAAATAAAAACCAAACCTACCCTTAAAGGAAGTAATTCATCCATTCCCTAAATAGGTCTACTTTTATCTAAACAGTCATAAATAGCCTTTTATATTTGCACATGCAAAACCAGTAATCTCATGATCTATAATCTGCTAATTAGCATCTTCAGCCTAACCGCTACATTTGGTCTCGTACCAAATCAAACAAATGAAACCTGCATGGAATGTTCTATTTACGTTCCGAATGCTTTTTCCCCTAATGCCGATGCGCGCAATGACGAATTCTTTATTCATCCAGAAGCCACTTGCCAGTTTTCTGAATTTACAGTGCAAATTTTTGATCGATGGGGAAACTTATTGTTCACTTCTGATAGTCCTGGATTTAGCTGGGACGGCCAGGTGAACAATCAGGATTTACCTCAAGCTGTTTATTTATATGCCATTCAGTATACGCTCGAGGGCGGATCAGACAGTGATAGAGAGACGCTCATTGGTCAGCTTAATCTGATCCGATAATCGTTTTTTCACTGCATTATAACCAACAAAGCCGCTCAGATGTATCTGAGCGGCTTTGTTGGTTTTGCGAAATCTATTCTATTTCTCGAATTTAGATAACACGGTGTAATACTCCAGCTTATCTTTTTTATTATACAATTCTGACCGGACAATTCCCACACCTTCGGCATACCAATCAACGTTACGATATGAAGTCCTGACAATCGCCATTTTAGTGTTCATCACGTACGATAATCGAATACAATCAAACGTACCCGCCGGAGTGGTAATGGTTTCTCTAGCTTCGACTTTTCGATCCGTAAACTCAAGCTCCATTTTCATATTGATCACACCAGTACTAAATTGAATGGTATTTTTAGCATCATCTAGTACACTACCAATTTGGGGGTTATTAGGCAGTTGGAAATCATCTCCTAAGATTTCCATTTCCATTTCTCCACCCCCCATAACCTGCATACTTTCGGCGGGTAGTAACTGTGACAAATCCATAGTAAAAATCCCATCAGAGCACGTAACGGTAAAATTTCCTTCTTGAACGTTCTTTTCATCATTATCGGCAATAGAGGTGGAAATTTCAGCCGTCAATAGGCCATCTACTGTACTTAATTGTCGGATCGTATGCTGTATAGTTGATTGTATTTTATCTTTTCTATCGAAGTTCTTATACTCCATGGATACCCCCTCTTCAAAAGGGAAGTATTCACTACAATTATTTTGAGAATAGCCAGTGGTATACACCAAGGCAAAAAAGAAAATTAAAATTGTTCTCATTAGAAAATAGATTTTAGGTTTTAGATTTTAACGGTATTCAAAAATAAATAACTACAGAAAAAAAACTTTAAAACGGTGTTAAATGTAATGGATATTTCAAAAGTATACCAATAGAGAACAACAGGTTCAACAGAAAATCAGTTAACCATATCAGAAGGGAATATTCCTTAGAGTAATGGTGCTAAAACTGCTACATATGACGAGCCTCATTCTTTTTATTTTCAGCTTTATCCTTCCGATTCATCTGGATATGCCACTTTCTGATGTTCAGGAATCCAACCAAACTCGGCTGATAGTTGACCATAGCGCCTGGAATAGTATATTACAAAAGTACGTACAAGAAAATGGACGTGTTAACTATGCCACATTGCGCAAAGACCGGCGCATACTGGATACATATCTGAAGTTTCTTTCCCAAAATCACCCTGACGCATCTTGGTCAAGAGAAGAACAAATGGCCTTTTGGATTAATGCATACAATGCCTACACTATTGTACTCATTCTGGATAATTATCCATTATCATCGATTACCCAATTGGAAGGCGGGAAGGTCTGGGATAAGAAGTGGATAACGATCGGTAACAAACGTTATTCGCTTAACAATATTGAAAATGATATTCTTCGACCTCAGTTTCAGGACCCCCGAATCCACTTTGCGGTTAATTGTGCCGCTAAATCCTGCCCTCCACTGCACAACCGGGCTTTTACGGCTTCCAATTTAGATACATTGCTGGATAAGCAGACAAAAGCCTTTATTAATGATGAAACGTACAATAAGATAACCAAGAAAGCAGTTACTGTATCAAAGATTTTTGATTGGTACGCCGAAGATTTCAGTGACCTAATCGGTTACTTAAACGAGTACAGCAACACGGCTATTCAGTCGAATGCTGCAATCAAATTCACGGAATATGATTGGTCACTAAACGAGTAGTGACCATTAAGAATAACTTGCATACTTTTTCTGGCGGGGCTAAACCATCGTGGTTTTAGCCCCACTTTTATGTCAGGCGAGCCATGTCCCGAACCAGAATACGACCCCGATTGAAGTGTATCAGATCAGATTTTTTTAACTCGTTCAGCACGAGCGTTACCGTCTGACGAGAGGTACAAGTAATATTGGCAATATCCTGATGTGTTAAAGAGTGCTTTAACAGCATTTCATACCCAATTCGTTGCCCTCGTTTTTGTACTGAATCGCGAATAAATTCAACAATACGAGTGCGGGCGTCTTTAAAAATGATGCTTTCTAGTTTTTCTTCCGCTTCCATCAGTCGATTACCAAATAGCATCATAACTCGGTTGCTCAAATCGAAATTTTCCCGCATCAGGTACTTAAACTCTTCAATCTTAATACACAAGACCTGAATATCTTCCTTGAGGACCTGAGCAAAGTCTTTGCGTTTTTCTTCGCCTACTAAACCTAACTCGCCAAACATTGCTAAAGGATGAATCAGGGCTTTAATTACTTCCTTTCCATCGGAAGAATGGGTCCCAATTTTCACAGATCCCCTCAAGAGAAAGAAAATGGTATCTGAAGGCTCATCGGGTTGATAAATCATTTCATGTTTATGGATCACTCGATATTCTGCCATAGCAGCCAAATCCGATTTTTCCTGATCAGATATATAACTAAACAAAGGAAATTGTTCCAGAAAAATGCGCTTTTTATCCATCTTCATACGAATCAATTTTTGTGTGAAATTCAGGTGTAACCAATAACTTTCTTTGGCTTTACAATGAGATAGACACAAAAAATTGGGCACACCCCTATTAATGACCTAATTTTTTAAAAAAAAAATAGTTCACCTCACAGATATAGTATAACAGATGTAAATGCTCTGGCTGTAATGAAGTAGATCTCTCATGGTTTGACGAGAAGAGATCTACCACTGTCCAATACGATCTTACCTGTTTACCAATTCAGTTGATATGATTTTTTCACATTGGCATCGCCATCGATAAGCATATGCGAAGCATAACCTATTTGCGTCCAACCACTGCCCCCTGGGCGCCAGTAATGAGGTTCCATATGGTATTTTTGTTCCAAAAACATACGAATACAATGCTTGGATTCACGCAGCGACTCCCCACCAATATCACAATTCCAACCCGGCTTTTTATGGTTATTAGCAGCAAAGCCCTTATACTGAGCATTAAGTCCTGCCCTGACAGCGGCGCTACCATCTATGTCCTTTTCGTTATAGCTCTCCTGAATAGCATTACCAAAGGTTAAGTTATTATTCCAGGCCCGCATAAAATCATTTATTCTAAACGGTAAAAAATTAACATAGCGAGAACCTGCTGTTACTTTAGCGCCGATATCTGTAAAGGCTTCATTCATCTCAGAACCCCAACATAAGCCCATATAAACCATTCGAATCGGGAATCTGCCTTTACCATAGATATGACAAAGTTCGCGCCGTAATTCATTTGGTGTTAAAGCCCCTGGATCTTTTGTACTAATGCCCGTCTTACTGCCATGTGTAAATAAATACAGATCAATATAATAGCCTTCAGCAGCTAATTTTTTAAGGTGGAATAAAAGCCTTTCCTCTGTGGGTGCATCATGAACATCTTGGCCTACGTTACGATATTTTTCCTGTAAAACCACCGATCGATCGTAACCTTTAGTAGCAAGTTCTAGATCGACTACTGTATTTTGAATCAAGGAAAAAAAGAATCCATCTCCATAGTAGTATAAAACAACGGATGCTGATCTATTGGCAGCAGGCTTGGGTACAGAGCCTATATTTTGGAGGCAACAATTTCTGGTCCATTCATACGATTGCATTTGGTTACCAGCCATTTTGTACATGCGCTCCCGAGCAAAATCTGACAGGGATTTCATCACCACCACCTGAGACGCACCGTAGGTAGGACGCCACTCATTCTGTTTTGGTATACTGGTCATTTCTCCTGTTATGCGTAAACCCTGAATACTTGCGCCATCAGATTGACGACCATGATAAACCAAGGGTGAGGCTTCACTTTGCATGGATCCAACAAACACTTGGCAATCCTGGGGCCTATTACCGCGGGCAAATGGACGCTCAGCAAACCACACTACCCTGGATGGTCCGGTATCTCCTCCGCCAATATGCCGCACATAATAACGTATACCATCATCCCCAATCCAGACTCCCGTCACTTTCGTATTTTTATCTCCATCTTCATAGGCTGTATCTTCAATTTTAGGAAGTTGACGGATCAGATGTGGTGTAACATTAGCCGCCACAAACTGATTGATCAAGAAGGGAGAACCAGTTTGCGATTCTAACATGAGCCTTTTCCCATTTTCAAGAATACGCAGCCGAATGGTTCCTTGACCATTCGCACCATATTTAGGCACATCCCACCAACTGATGTTAATCATATCTCCAATAACTGTACCATCAATGACACGTGCGTAACGGTTGACCGGACTTTCTACTGCTCCTCTAAATTTATTCTGATTGGTATGATGAAAATAAGCGATCCCACTTCCATCTCTTGTTTTATAAATACGATTCAGGTTACGTTTATCTTGATCTTTTATTTGTTGTCCGGTAGTTGGTGTTCTATTGTCTTCTTCGACCCAAGTCCTGCGTGTCCAGTTAGTCAGGAATAATAGCCCGCTCTCTTTAGTCCATTTCCCTTTATGATTCACTTTAATTTTTAGTGGAATTTCTGTTGCCCCACTATTTTTTGACTTGGGGATTGGAACCATTATACCAGAAATCTCTTGAGAAAATCGATTATATTTTCCGATAAAAATATTCGCATAATTGGGTCTTTTCCCTTTCGTAAAGTCTGACTCACCAAACCAAATCAGGTCTCCATGGAGATCGTGATAAACATAATGGCGGTAGGACTGGCCAGCTGTCCAGAGGCCATCCAGATTAATTTTACTGTTGCCTTTGAATGTAGCTTTTTTCTTTGTTCGTGGATATTGACTTATCAGTCCTGCATTTACCCGAAGCTTTTTCATGCTCTTGACCGCAGGAGAAATGGCCTCCATATGCATTAATGCAATTTCGGTAGGGCTTTTTATTCGAAATTCAAATCTTCCCTGATTCTTTTGGCTGTATTTAGGTGTTGCATACCAAAAGCCTTTCTCTTTTTTATTAACCCACAAATTCAAGTTGGATTGACCATCCGTGATGGCTACAATAGAATAATGGCCTGGAAATTCCATCACGAAGCATAACCGCTTTTTTGTTTGTTGTATATAACATATACCCCCATCGTTGACTTTATACACACCAGTCATATCAACTTGACCATTTCCGCCTGATTGTATCTGAAATTGTTGGGCTTGGGTAACATTTGGCATGTTAAGGACTACCATAAGACCAAATAAGAATAGGTGATAAACAGATTTCATGATTGCTGATTTTACTTGTTGAATTCATTGGATAGGTTCTCTCCACAATGTGTTTTTTACCAAAAAAATCTAACCACAGTGACCATAGTATTTTCTGATCACTCCATATTAAGGCATGTCCTAATGCGAGGATCGATTTGTTTAACCTCATTTTTTAAAAAACCCTAAGAAGCAAATCATTTATATAGAAGATGCTTTAACCCCGAGATAAGATACTGGAAGAAGTGATGCGCTTATGCACAATCTAGATACAAGAATGAGGGGAATTAGATACCTCTTACTAACAAAACAACCATGCCATAAACGATAGCACCTTTCGTCTGACGTTTCAGATACCATAACCATGGCGTATATCATATTAACCTAACGCACCTCAACCGAGGAAGTACTGGAGGAGTATCCAGCAAAAATACCGTGCCCGTTTTTAATATTATTGTACAATATTACCGGATCAACATACGGTTGTGAGGGTGCGAATTGCTGTCGACTAAGGGAGGTATGAAAAAGATAGTACTCTTCGGTTACGGAGCGAAGTTCCACAATTACATGCCCCAGTTTTTCGGATGAGGGATCATACTGTAGATTAACCGGTATATTGAGTTGCTGCATTCCTCCATCAAAAAGTAAATCTTCAAAAAGAATGCTACCATCATAGTGCACTACTTGAAGATTACTGGTGTTGATGGTATTGAATACCACAGGCCGGCGGCTGGTGCGTTTGAAAAGGGTATCGGTATCCGAGACACTAAATTCTTGGAAAGCTTGATAAATATGAAGATGATAAAAGTTTCTTTCGCCTTCAGGGTCTTCGAAACGCATATTCAAATCATAGGAAATGACGGACAAATCGCTGCGTTGTTCCGTAGAAACAGCAACATTACTAATATCCAGATCCTGAATGACAATTTGCTCTGGGATCTTACTTTTGCCTTCTACAGACTGAAAGCCTGGCGCTGAGACTTTAATGGTATAGATTTGACCTGGGCGTGGTCGTAAATGGCGCGTAGTGTAGTAAGAATTGGTGCCCTGGTCAACGAGCGTAAGACTTTGCTGGAATACATCGTTTTCGAAAAGCTCCACTTCAGCATCAAAAATAAAGGCGGGTTCTATATTACCTATAATAGGTTGGCTATTGGTTACGCGTACCAATAAGTCTTGCTCCGCAGTGAAATTACTAATAACTACGAGCTTACTTGGGTTTGTATCGAATGTGATTTCTAGAGGCTTTTCGCAACTCAGCAAGCTGCATGCTGCCAAACAAAAAATAAACAATCGGGGCATTTCTATACAATTAGAGACTCAATATAGTTAAAATTGAAGAGAATAGCTAAATGAAGGGAGTATAGGAAAAAGGCGCACCCCCACCAACTCGCGGGCTTCAACAATGGAATTATTTTGTACCACCAGGCTGCGATTAAATTTATAATACAGCGGATTATTTCTATTGTAAGCATTATAAACGCCTATCTGAAGCCGATGCGATCGCCCTTGTTTGTCGATACGCCTGTAATTTACGCCCAAATCCAGACGATGATAATAAGGTAACCGGAATTGATTCTTAGATCCATAGTCAATACCTGTAATGGGGCCATTTGGAATTCCAGGAAAGGTTACTTCAAAAGTTTCCAAAGGTAAACTAAAAGCTAGGCCAGTACCGAAAATCCAACTGGCAGAAACATCCCATCTCTCACCTAGATCCTGAATAAGTACTAGCTTGAGGTCATGACGTCGATCGAAAGTAAAAGGATACGGTTGGCCAAAATTAATTCGGTCAAAGCTACGGTTTGACCAAGCTAGGCTGTACGACAACCACCCTTGAATAGATCCTGCTTGCTTTCGTAGCATAAAATCAATGCCAAAAGCTTCACCCTCTCCTTGCGTTACATTCTCCTCCCAATCATTTACGAAAGTGGCCCCTTCTGTGAAGTTGAGCAGTTGATCCATCTTTTTATAATATGCTTCCGTATGAAAAGACCAGTTGTCACCGATTACCCATTCGCCACCTAAGGTAAATTGCCAGGCTTGCTGCGGCGCAATAGCACGAGTTGAGGGCACCCATAAATCTGTAGGTAAACCGACTGTATTGCTACTTAACAAATGAAAGAATTGGGTATTCTTACCCAATGATGTGCGCAGTAATAGGTCCTTATTTATAAGCCAACTCAATGCTAATCGAGGCTGTAAGGACCAATATTCTGTATTTTCTGTACGAAAACCAGCCAGATGTAAGCCATAATTAAAAACTAAAGCCTGGCTTATCTGCTGCCTATTCTCAGCGTATATTACTTTTTGATTGGAGTCGTGAATTTTTCGAATAGCGGTTGGCATTTCAGGAACTTCCAGATTATTATCTGCCAAACGCAGAACACCGGGCTGAAAGACTTGCTGCTTGTATTCTCCACCGAACCGTACTTCATGATAAGGATTAGGGGCCCATTGGAAATCAAATTTCACACCACCCTCTTGAATGGATGACTTAAATCTTCCAGCGGAGAAATTCGTAGAGAATATAGGCGGATTGTTTAGTAACTGTAGTGTATCCTGATCCGTATATCCGATATTGATTCGCATTTGCGTATGCAAAGCTGTAGTATTTAGAAATAACCGCGGCGTTATAACATGGTTCCAGCGGACGGAAAAGGCTCGGTTACCCCATTTCAATGTTTCATCGTAACCCTGTTTTAGGCGAAAGCCGAGAATATCACCTTCTCGGTTTTCCAGACTAAAAAGATCCGTTCTCTGACCATAATTTTTGAATTGATCCTGACCCTTATAATAACTCAGGTAAATCTTATCTGTATCGGAAAAAATATGCGCCAGCTTAAGCGTAAAATCATAGAATCCAAATTCAGTAGAACCATCCTCTCCCCTATTCTGCTTATAGGCTCTCATTCCAGGTTCAAGGTATGTATTGAGTAATGAACCACGTGCTGCAGCCAAAACCGATGTTTTCCCCTTCACTAGAGGACCTTCGATCGTCAGATTCGAGCTTAGAATACCAATGGAAGCCTCTCCACCCCAAGTCTGATTATTACCATCTCGTGTTCTTACATCCATCACAGATGCCAGGCGGCCACCAAATCTAGAAGGGATAAACCCTTTCATCAGCCGTACTGACTGAATAGTACTCGTATTAAAAACCGATAACAGTCCACCCGCATGATTAACATTATAGATGGGTACATCATCAATCATAACCAGATTATGGCCCGCATCACCACCCCGAACAAAAATACCACCTAGCCCATCAGCCCCAGTCTGGATTCCAGGCAATAGATGCACCCACCGCATTATGTCCATTTCGCCTCCTAACCGAGGGAGGGACTGCCCCGCAGCAGGCACCAATTTATCGGCGTAAAGATCAAGAGAACGCTGCAAGAAAGTAGAATCACGAGCCGTAATGGTTACTGGCTTTAGGGTTAAATCAGCTTCTAAGGTAATACCTACACTGGTATCCTGAGTGACATCAATATCTAATTGTCCCGGTCGGTACCCCAAATATGAAATAACCAGCTTGTGGTTACCAGCAGGAAGGGTAAGACTAAAAAAGCCAAACGGATTCGTGTATACACCTTGATCAGAGGTCGTGCTATATACGGTAGTCTGCCCAAGTCGTTCCCCCGATTCAGCTGATTCTACGTAACCGCTAATGGTGTACGTAGGTAAGGTTTTGGCTTGAACCTCCTTCTTGAGCAAGATGGATCTTCCGTTCCAAACAGGTATAATATTAGAATCTCGAAAAAGAAAAGTCAGAATTCTCCCAACAGAATCATCCGTAAATCGAACATGAACTGGCTTCTGTGGCAGGATAGCATTGTTGAATAAAAGTGGAACATCCGCTTCATCCATGAGCTGGTATAGCGCACCTTCCAGAGTTTGATGAGAAAATGTGATACTAATATTACGATCCAATGGGGACTGTGCCTGCAATACCAGTCCACCTGAAAAAAACAGGAGTAGTGAAATTATACATGTACGCATGGCCCCCATAATTACTCAATCAGACGCTATTTGCTATTCTAGGGTTGGGTTTTAACACAATTTAGCGTGAAAATCTGATTATAACAAAGAGAGGCCTAGATTCAGAATCTATTAAGGAACGATCCGTTATTCTGATACGCCTGGGCACCCTTGAGATGACCCCACCAATAAGTTCCCTGCTGAGGAAAGCGTTACTTCATACCCCAGATCTTCCAGGCTGTTCTTTAAGCGATAAGGAGAAGATACATCAAGATTACCCGTTACGGAGCAGGACGATACGGATGAACTGATACGTAGATCAACACCCGTCCAGGCAAAAAACGCAGACTGGACTTCAGCAAGGGCCCATCCCCTCGATTTGACGATATGCTTGGGTAAGTTACCCTGACTTAAGTCAAATGCTTCCTTTTTCATCTTGTCGCCGAGCACACAAATGCCGCGTTCGGCTTGGGGAAGAATTAGGGTATCTTGGCTACCAGACTCCCAAAAAGCAACCTTCCCCTCCTCCACTTCAACAATGGTAGCTAAATGTTCCGGCAGGGTTTGTTCTTGGATCAAGAAGCGGGTTCCCAGCACTTCCACGTCCGTACCCTGATGATGCACCACAAATGAGCGAGCAGGCATAGAAGTAACTGCAAAAAAAGCAGAACCTTCCAGATTAATCTCGCGTTTTGCTTGCGATGCGAGTTTTTTTGCATAAGCAATACGGGCTCCAGGTTGAAGCCGAATCAGGGAACCATCAGGTGCATGATGCACCAACTCTTGCTTCGTACTATTCTCGACATAAACGGTTTTTCCGCCACCTAAAATAGGCGTATAATTTTTCAATAAAAAGAATACGGACACGACCAATCCAATACTGGCAGCAATCCGGATCCATGTCCTACGGAGGGGTACAATTCGTTGTGAAGATTGACTAGCTTCTATTTCAGCTTGCAAACGATTCCAAGCCTTTACCTCATCTGGAGCATGAGCATTTTTCTTATAAGTTCCGGTTAGCGACCAAATTTTGTCGAGCGAACCCAACTCATCCTTTCCCGTAGCTTCAAGAAACTTAGCATATTCTTCCTGCTCGCTAGTTAGAAGCTGGTTCTTTTTATTCTTGACGAAGAAATGTAGGAGTTGGTTCATACTTGTATTATTCTTTAAACGGGACACCAATCCGGGGTATTCCCCCTACACATAATTTGCGTTTTTTGATGTATCTCAGCAAATGTTAGCCAGATGACATTTTGGTTTACAGATACGGATTCAGTTTTTCTTTTAGTAAGCGCAGAGCTTTTGATATTTGATTTTCGACAGTTTTTTGGGAAATACCAAGTTTATCCGCAATTTCTTGATACGTCATGTCTTCAAAACGACTAAGTACGAAAATAAGACGGCAACGTTCTGGTAATCCATCAATAATGGTATCGATATGCTCTTGTAATTCACCAGCAGCCATTTTTTGGGTGACTGAAGGCATCTTATTGGGTAATGGTTGTAAAGGTGTATCGCTCAGTTGAATTTTTTGATCCCGAACAACATTGAGTGCTTTGTTTACCGCTGATCGCCTTAAATAGGCTCGAACGGACTGTTTGAACACCAATGTATTTCGTTTGCGCCAGAGTTCCAGAAAAACATCCTGTACCACATCTTCTGCGGTATTAGCATTTGGAATGATTCTAAAAACAGACTGCA
>JABSSK010000107.1 GCA_013214265.1 Saprospiraceae bacterium
CATTTACTCCCTTGGAAACTTTGTTTCGAATCAAGGAAAACTCATGCAAAGAACGACTGGAGTTCTTTTTCTTGGAATCACAAAGAATAAAAAGGGCACTTATGTAAACGGTGTTAAGCTCCTTCCTGCTTATATGATGAATCGTAAAATCGGCTACTTAAACTACCGCTTAGATCCATTAAACAAATCTGAGACGCGCTGGGAGAAAAAAGAAGCACTAAAACTTACGAAAAGTCTCTTTCATTCCAACCACTTGATCCTACTATTGAAACGGGAAGAGAAATTGAAATTGAGGACAGAGATGAAAAGGAAATTACTGAATTTTAGTAAGCTGAAAAAAGCGAGGGTTATATCCCGGTACTTCGACGGTAGTTTCAGCATTAAAGCGTTTATGAATGGCGAGCCTTTCTTTGGGTGCAAATAAAAAGATTTGAACCATCTCATCATAAATGATTTCCTGTAATTCTCGGTACATGGCAAATCGCTCCTCTTCATTCAGGGTAACAGTTATTTCATCAATGAGAGCGTCGGTTTCAGCATTACCAAAGCCGGTCCTGTTATCACCTGAAGAGTGCCAGCTTTGTTTGGGATTCCAAGTTGCGGTTACAGTGGACCCTGCTGATCCGAGTTCGTAATCTTTGGCAACCAGAAGTTGGATACTCATTCTGGGTTCTACCGGATTTGGAATAATTTCAATACCTACGCGCTGGGCATTATCCTGAATAAGAAGGGCAATGTTCTTGCTGGTCTCACTTGAAGAAACGTAGTTGTACTGAAGTGATAAATCAGTCAATTCGCCATTGATCATTTTATCAACTATACCGTTATCATTGGTGTCTTTCCACCCAGCATCAGTCAGTAAAGTACGTGCACGGTCCAGATCAAATTCGACAGGACGTAGATTATCATTGTAGTATGGTAATTCTCGAAAAACGGGACTAGCGATCTGGTCGCCCATTCCACTATAGAGGTTGTCGATAATTTCTTTTGTGTTTATCGCGTGTGCTAATGCTTGGCGTACCTTTTTGTCTGATAGTTTGGGCACATTACTATTTACAGAGACGAAAAAATAAGACATACTTCCAGAGGAGTGCAGGTTGAAGACTTCACGTAATTTGTTTTCTTCTTGCAATTCCTGAAAGGTTTGTGCATTTATATTGCGCATAACATCTATTTCCTCTGCGCGTAAAGCTTGAAGCGCCGTAGCAGGATTTGAGATAGGCACAAATACTAAAGATTGGGGATAAGCTCGGAGTTGGGGGAATTGATCAGCTAGGGCATCTCCCCACCAATTTTCTTTTTTGACCATAGTGATACGTTCCCCTGGAATCCATTCTGTTAAGGAATAAGGCCCACAGCCTACAATATTTTCAGGCACACTAGAAGTAGTAGGATCATTGAAAAAGTCGGCAAAAGCAATAATGTTAGGGTCTGTTTTTAATAGCTCTAATTGATCAGGGTCCTGTAATGATTCAAGGGAGAAGCCACGCATTAGCCCATTTGCATCGTAATGGTATTCGGGCAAAATAGGTATTTCACCGGTGACAATTTCTCGGTTGATGATGTCTTTGATCCCAACGATGACGGTGAATTTTTTCGGGTTTTCTTCATCGATTTCTACCGATTTGATACGAGAGAAAAAAGCCCGATAAAGAGGCGCCCGAGCGGTAACCAATGGGTTAAAAACGGCCTTCAGGGTGAAAAGATAGTCGTTGCCAGTAACGGGGGTGCCATTATCCCAAACGGCTTCCGGATGTAGTTCGAGGGTGTAAGCTACGCCTCCCGCAAAAGGGCCATCCGTAATATCCGTAATTTGTGGTGGTTTAGATAATAATAAGGATTCGTATTGTTTCGTCTTAAAATCATATCCTTCCAAGGGAAAAAATGATTGGCGAAATACACGGCGCGCGTAAGAGGAGGTGGTCATCAAGGGTGTCAGTCGGTCTGGTTCGGATTCCATCCTTATAATGACTGTATCGGAAGTACGCTTGTATTTAACTGCCTCATTATTCCCTGTGGAATCAGTTTGACAGGCAGCAAAAAATAGGAGGGATATCCCTGTTAGGATAATGGATTTCCAGCTCATTGGATATGTTTTGGTTTCGGTTTTCTGAATTAATGGAATGTGATTCAAACAGAATAGGTTAAGGTTCAAAAATAGTGCTGAAATATTTCTTTTACAATCATTTGATTAGTCTCCAATCCTGTTTTTCTTATTTACACATAGTTAAAATTAGGATATTGTACGGAAAAGGCCCAGCAATGTTGATTTGTTTTTATAAAAAGCAGGAAGTATGCGCTTTGGTCAAAACTTTTTTGCCACTTAATTTTTTTGTTTAAAACATAAATATGCCAACAGTATTAATAGGCGGCGGATCAGGTCTAGTTGGAACACGCCTTTCTAATCTATTAACTGAGCGTGGATATACCGTAATACATCTTAGTCGGCAAGCTAATCAGGACGCTCGATTTCCTACATTTGAATGGGATATTGAGAACCAGGTGATTGATCTAGAAGCAATTCGCCAAGCGGACTATGTGATCAATTTGGCGGGAGCTGGGATTGCGGACCGCCCTTGGACAGAGTTGCGAAAACAATTGATTACCAATAGTAGGGTGGATACAACCCGTCTTTTAATTAAAGGATTAAAGGAGGCCCAGCATCGCCCTAAAGCTTTTTTGTCTAGTGCTGCTATTGGGTTTTATGGTAATAGGGGTGATGAATTGGTGGACGAAAATTCAACTGCTGGTGCAGGATTTCTTACGGAAAGCTGCTTAGACTGGGAAAGTGCTATTGCCGAGGTTAATACGATCGGTATTCGCAGTGTAGCTATTCGCATCGGGATTGTGCTGTCGACCCGAGGCGGTGCATTAGAAAAAATGTTAATACCTGTTAAATGGGGGGTCTCCGGATATTTTGGTGGCGGTAAACAGTGGTATTCCTGGATTCATATCGATGATTTATGCGCATTGTTTATTCATTTTATGGAGCACGAAGAAACGCACGGAACCTATAATGGTGTGGCACCTAATCCATCAAGGAATAAAGCATTTGCTCAGGCTATAATGCGTGCTCACCCTAAGCGGCAGTTGGTACTACCAGTACCTGCATTTTTGCTGCGGGCTGTAATGGGAGAAATGGCGGATACGGTTTTGTATAGCACAAAAGTAAACAGTGCAAAGACAGAAGCGTCAGGTTTTGTATTTAAATATCCTGAACTGCCTGATGCTTTAGCACATTTATTAGCACCTACAAAATGAAGAGGCAGGCTCAACAACTAACTTGATGAGCCTGCCTTTTGGAAATCTATTAGCTAGATTAACATGCTATTAATCCTTAAAAACTTCGATTTCGCGTTTTTCAACAACTAGATCTGTGAACTTCCCTTTGAAACGGGTCGCTTTAACGATATGATTATCTATCCAGTGATAATTGCCACCTCGAGGTTTGCCGAATAATATACCATGGTATTTGAATTTGTGCTTATCCAGCCACTCTTCTGTTACGGCACGATGTTCTTCTGTTCTGGAGGTAAAGAAGGTAATAACATGACCTTCATCATACCATTTGTTTAGAATTTTCAATGCATCGGGATAGGGCATGCAAGTAAGCATACGCTCAGGTTGTTCATTAGGGATGTCATCGCAGATGGTTCCATCGATATCGATAAGGAAATTTTTCACTTCTTCAGGTAGCTGTGGACTGATAGATTCCCCTTTTTCGTTGAAGGCGGCTTGTAGCGATTGGTCTTTTTGCTCAATCATGAATACGATATTAAACCGTTAGTTAATAGTTAATTCCGATGCGTTGTTATCGGAAGATGAACGATTGTTGCTGTAGCTATTTGGTAAAATGGTTAAATGTGTGGTAGAGCGAGCAAAACAGAGGTCTATTAATTTTAACCCTGCGTTTTTACTATGGTTATTACAAAAGTGCAAAAATATACACTGGAACTCAACCACCAGAATAAAATAAAACGTGCATTGTCCGATATCCTACGGATTTGGCGTATACCCTAAAAACTTATATAATCCATTGGATTAATTGGTTTGCCATTATACCACATTTCAAAATGTAAATGTGGACCATCGGAATGAATGCCCGTATTTCCAATAATAGCAATAGCTTCACCTGCTTTTACATAGCTTCCTGCCTTCTTTAATAAGGAAGAATTGTGTTTGTAAAATGTTATGATATTATTGTCATGTTGAATTCCTATGGTATTCCCCGTTTCCAGTGTCCAGTCAGAAATAAGAACAAATCCGTCCAAGACGGCTTTCACAGCTGTATTCTTTGCGGCGAGAACATCTACCCCAAAATGCTCTTTTTCGGGAGCAAAATGGTAGCTGATTTCTCCATTAAGTGGTGGAACAAAGTATAATTGTGAGAGATTCCGACCTCGGTTTCTAAAATTGCGGTCTTGTCTGTTTTGAACGATAGCTCCAATTTGATCAAGCTCTACTTCTTTACGCAAGTTTTCATCGATATCTGAAGGTTCTACAGGTTCTAACAGCTCAAAGGAGGTGTCAATTGTACCACTTTCTCGAATATCGTCTTCGGTTTGTACATTATGGGTAAGCATGTTCTGTACATTTTCGTAATAAAGATGATAAGCGTCAATTTCTAATTCCAGAGAATCAATAGACTGGTTTAAAACCCTGAATTCTTTTTCTGCGATCCCAGTTGCATAACCGGGAATATACTTTTTGAGTGGGGTGACTGCAACCAGAGCAATTACGATAATAGCAACCACAACTACGATTGAGGATAAAAGAATATAAAAATTGAGCATCGTAAGACGATAAGAGCCTACTTCTTCGAAGGTCTCATCATTCATAATAACCAGGCGGTAGATATGCCTTAGGTTTTGCAACCGATTTTTCAAAGTATTCCACTTCATAGAAAATCAAAAATAGTAGTTTCCAAGCTTGAGGACACAACAAACACAGAAGATATCGATCTCAATAGGAATCTGCTCTAAAAATCACAGCCATTTTAAAATAAAATTAAAGGGCTTGAGTTTAATTAAGGGGTAAAGTTAGGGCATCCCGCCATGGTTCGGGTATATTTGCATTGCTTTAACCATTCTTTTGGAAAAATAGCTATAGTCTTGAGAAAAATAACATTTAGCTTTTGGGTAATTCTTGGAATAGGTCTAGTCTCTTCTTGTGTAACACAAAAGAGTAAAGATGATTTATCGGGGTTAGGAAAAGTATATCACAATACCACAGCCAGATACAACGGTTATTTCAATGCGACCGAGCTGATGGCAGAGTCCATACTGATGCTAGAGGAGAAGCAAGAAGATCGGTACAGTCAATTACTGGACATATTTCCGTACTCTCCAGAGACGGATATTCAGCCTGTTAAAGCTAATTTGGATAATGCCATTGAGAAGGTTTCCAGAGTGGTAGCACTGCATCGTCAGTCTGATTGGTCTGATGATTGCTATTTGCTGGCTGGTCAGGCGCAGTTTATTGGTCAGGACTATGAGTCTGCGGAGGCAACACTTCGGTATCTGATCAATAATTACAACCCTATTGAAGATGCTAAAGATGAGATGCGAGCTGAATTGGCAAAGGAAGGCAAGCAGAAAAAAGTGAATAAGAAAAAGCTAGCTAGCCAACGTAAAAAAGAGGCTAAGAAGAAACGAAAAGAATACAATAAAGAAGTTAAAAGACGCAAAAAAGGAAAAGAGCAACGTAGTGGAAGTCTAAAGAAAGAAAAGGATAAACCCGATGTGAATTTGGACGCGAAGGAGGAAGCACGGGAGTCTCGTATTATAACGGATGAGGATGTAGAACTACCAGATAACTATTTTATGAAGCACCGCCCTGCATTTCAAGAGGGGCAAATTTGGCTAGCGAAAGTACTTATCGAGCGAAGTAATTACGATGCGGCTTCTCGTTTGTTGATGGAGCGTCAAGAGGATCCACGTACATTTGAAGATCTCAAAGAAGAACTATGGGCTACTCAGGCGTATTTATTCATTTCTCAAGGCAATCATGAATTAGCTATTGCACCTATTAAGAACGCCGTTGTATTTGCTCAAACCCGAAAGAAAAAAGCACGTTATGCCTTTATTACGGCACAATTACAAGAAAAATTTGGTCAGCAAGCACAAGCGGTAGCTAGTTATGAGGAGGCTATAAAATATAGTAATGAATATGAACTGGAGTTTAATGCCCGGTTGAACATGACCATTGGTGGCTACCGTTCGGGGGGGGCATCTTCGGGAAAAGCGATTGCTGATTTAGAAAAACTGCTTAAGGACGAAAAAAATATAGATTACGAGGGCCAGATTTATTATGCAATGGCTGAGATTGCTCTGCGTAACGGGCAGCGAGAAGAAGGAGTTTCCTACTTACGTAAAAGTTTAAGGGGGGGCAGTAGTAATGGTATCCAACGCGCCGAATCCTACCTTACTCTAGCAGATATATACTACGAAGAGCAATCATTCGTTCAGGCAAAGCTTTATTATGATAGTACCCTAAACACGTTGCCAGAAAAAGATAGTCGCTTCCTTCGAGCACAACAATTAGCAACTAATTTAGCCGATATTGCTACCAACCTTACCCTTATAGAAAAGCAGGACTCTCTGCTTCGTATTGGTGCCCTTTCCCCTGACGAACAACGAGAATTCGCTTACAATCTCCTTAAGAAACAACAAGAGGAGGCTAGAATGGCAGCAGCAGCCGGTACCACTAACAGTAATCCAGGCTTAAATCAAATAGATAATCGCCGGAGTGTGAGCCTGAGTGGACCTGCATTGCAAAAAGAAAGTTCGTTTTTTGCATACGATGACCGTTCTGTAAAAAGAGGAATCAGGGACTTTCAAGCGAAGTGGGGTACGCGGTCTTTACAAGATAATTGGAGAAGGGTAGATGCTAGCGGCATCCAAACCAATACTTCCGAAGAGGCTACAAATAATACGCAGATAGTAGCTGCAGCGTCAGCCCTTACCGATGAGCAACTGGATAAACTATTGGCTGACGTTCCTAGAACAGAATCCGACCGACTAAAAGCTGAGCTATCGATTCTAGAAGCTATGTTTCAGTTAGGCGCATTATACCGTGATCGGCTTAACAATAATGAGAAATCTATTGCCATTTTGGAAGAAATGAATGAGCGCTTCCCAAAAAATAACTACCAACTGGACTCCTGGTACTATCTATATTTAGCTCATTTTACGGAAAATGATTTGGTAAATGCGGATCGGTACAAAGCATTAATTTTAGACAATTATTCCAGTTCTAAATATGCAAAAGTACTGCGTAACCCCAATTACTTGCAGGATCTGGCCGATAAGGAAAAAGCAACAAACCTGTTTTATGATCAAGCTCTACAAGCCTTTCAGAATGGTCGGGTCATAGAGGCAAAACAGATGGCGGAACAAGCAAAAGTACGATTTGGAGCTGAAAGTAACTTGCAGCCTCGTTTTGCCTTGTTAGCTGCCCTATGCACGGGCAGTATAGATGGAGAAGATGCTTACAAGCAGGCTCTTTCGGAAGTAATTTCTAAATACCCAGATACAGATGCAGAACGAAGAGCAAGGGAAATTTTACGGATATTAGGCGGTGCTACTGCAGCCCTTCCTGGTGATGCAAAAGAGCAGCAAGGGGGTAAGTTCAGCCTCGAACAGAATCAAGTACATTATATACTCGTAGCCTTTAATGGCGAAGTGAACCTCAATCGGGCTAAAATAGCCGTATCGGATTATCACCGAGAGTATCATAAGTTGGATCGATTGCAGATCACCAATATCTTTCTGGGTAATGATCCGAAAGCAAGAACACCAATGCTAATTGTGCGAAGATTCAAGAATATGCAGGATGCTATGAAATATTATCAAGGCGCTAAAGGAAATGATAATGGCTATATTCCTGATGTTGACAATTTTGACATCTTTGCTGTCAGCCTTAATAATTACCGGGAGATTCTACGCAATAAAAGCCTCAACGGTTATAAAGCTTTTTTCGAGGATAATTATTTAATGCGAAGATAACACACTAATAGTGCAAAAAATAAAATGACAATAAGTCTACATCTGGGTGTAGACTTATTTGTTTTTTAAGAAAAACGCATGGAAACAACAAAATTAAGCGGTCGCTTGCTTCAGACACTTCGGGTTACGGCTATTCTTGAGGGTATCAGTTATCTTCTCTTTGCTGTAACTGTTCCATTGAAATATATCTATAATATTACGGAGCCTAATTTTATCGTTGGTACTGCGCACGGCTTTCTGTTTATATTATACGTTCTAGCTGTTGGCTGGTGTGCACTACGTTTCCGTTGGTCGTTTCGGAATACCTTTTTAAGCGGACTAGCTTCACTGGTTCCGTTTGGAACTTTTATTATGGATCAGCGCTTCTTCCGCAAAGAAATGATGAGAATTAAGGAATAAAAGGGGATACTATTTAATACTGGTTATTTGGGTATACGAATGGTATATTCTTTCCCTTTTCGTACTGTAAGTTTGTGTGATAATAGCCAAGGATTGTAGACTTTCAGCATTCTATATGTTGTACCATTTTTGGAAGCAAAGTCACCGAGATTCTCAATGGTTTTGGTTACAATGACTTCCCGGTATTGATCAAGGGGTTTATACCCATCCTCTTCGGCCAAATAAAAGCCAAACTGCTCCGGGTTGGTCATTATATCTTTAATGGCTAAAATGCGAAATATATACCTGGAAGTCTCTTCACTTAGATTTAAGTCATAATAGTTACTGGAACCCTGCAGACCTAAGTCTTTGGCTAATCTGGTTTCGCCCATATTGTATGCAGCGGCAGCTAATGTCCAAGAACCAAATCTTTCTTTTAATTGCAGCAGATATTGGCATGCAGCTCTAGTTAGTTTTTCCGTATGAAAGCGCTCGTCTATTTCCTTATTTACTTCAAGTTCATAGTAGTTGGCCATAACCGGCATAAACTGCCACAAACCTTTTGCGCCAGCGGGGGAAGTGGCATGACTCAGATTACTTTCTGCCACGGCCAGGTATTTCAGGTCATCAGGAATATTATACTCCCGTAAAAGGGGTTCAATAACAGGGAAATACCGGAATGATTTCTTAATATTTAAAGCAGTACTGGAATGCCAGTAGGAATTGACCATTAATTCTCGGTCAAGCCTTTCCCATACATCAAAATTGTTCTGGATAGGTACTTGCTCACCTGCAAAGGCATAGATTTTATTGAGCTTTACACCCTGAACCCTTTGTGGTAATTTGCTGGGATTGGATGCAGGTGATACCGAAGCCATGGGTGATTCTGGGGTTGAACCCGAGCGGAGTAGAAATAGGCCAAGCACAATCGTGCAGACAATAGCATATATTATAACTAATCTGTTCATAAGCATAACTGATTGCTAACCCCTTTAAAGAATAGCTTCATAAAAATACTGCCCTGCGACTAATATAATTGGATAACTGCGATAGTAACAAAGGCTACACTTTTTTTCTTGGGCGCTTGTAAATAGGAACTGTAGAACATGGTTCACCGAACATAATACTTCGTGCAACGGGGCGTAGTTTTTCTGTTAGATCAACATAAGCAGAAAGGGGAACGGGAAGATCACTGCATCCTTTTATTACGAGTCGAGCATCGATGTACGGATTCGTATCGATGTTGTCAATTATCCGGCTATAATGTTGCACAAGGTATGCTTCCTTTTGACCTTGAAATACGGATTTAGTCACAGGGGTAGCATAAGCAGCAACAAGCATATAGGCCCAAACAGGGATGATGGCATCTGTAGAACAATATACCAACAGAATTCCATCCTGATATTGGGTCCAGGTATGTTGTTTAAGTGCTTCCCGAAAGTCTTTTTCTTTAAGGATTAAGCCTTTAAATAAATAATCCGCTAGATCAAAAGTGTAAAATTCTTCTTGTGGGTAGTCATCTTCTAGTTTTAAAGTGATCAAACCACTTTGTGCCACACGGTTAACTAAAGGTTGTTGTTCTGTACTCATTGGTTATTTTTCTATTCCTCTTCCCTGGAGGCAAGTTCTTCAATCGGTGCTTGTTCTCCAATGCTACTGTCTGGCGCTTTGAAGTCTTTGGGTTGAGGTAATTCTTTTAGGCTTTTTAGTCCAAAATAGTCCATAAATTTTTCGCTCGTACCATATAGCATAGGCCTACCTGGACCTGCACTTCGCCCAGTATTAGAACCAAGATCTTTTTCTAATAGTTTCTGTAAGCTATAATCACAGCTCACACCCCGTATTTTTTCCATCTCCGTTTTTGTTACCGGTTGTTTGTAAGCAATAATGGAAAGTGTTTCCATGGCTGCTCTGGAGAGCCTTCTGCGGGTTTTCTGTTTTAGGAAGGTACCTATAATAGCATGGAAGGCACCCTTGGTAAGGAATTGGTACCCCTCGGCTATTGCCACTAATTCAAAAGAAAAATCATCAGATTGATACTTTTCGATCAAATCAAGAATAGCTTGCTGGATTTCAGGTTTTGGAATGGAAAGTCCAAAGTGAATTTCCAGTGTGTGGGCTATTTCAGCTTCTGATATTGGCTGCTCAGCAGTGAATATCAGGCTCTCAATGTTTTGATGCAGTTGTTTCACTATCCGTATTTTGACCGAAAAATACGGAATTCCCTAAATCATGAAGGAATGTATGGCCTTAACCAAATTACTAAAAGGTAAATAGTCAGAAAAAAAGCGACTAGGGTACCAAATGCATAATAATTATCCCAAGAAATTTCGCGGTTAGATACTTCTTGTAACGCATCAGGTAAATCAAGATCATAGGTATATTGGTTATCTTCGCGATCAATTTTTAATTCGCATAGGTCTCGATCCAGTAAAAAAGAATAGGTTTTGGGTTGGTTTACATTAAAATCTATCAGAACCACTCTGGAATTACAATGAACTACTAGATGTCCCGTTGAGAGGCCATGGTAAATGCCTACTGCGTATTTCCTTCCGGTTTGTCCAGTTACCTGCCAGTTAAATTGTGCCAATGTCTGTTTGGTTTTTGCACCAGCTAAAGGCCGACACATGTTTATTTAATTGGGTAGCGTAAAAAGACGTAACGGGAGATTGGTGAATGCCGCTTTATTGTAGATAGCTACCGGTTGCTCAACAATAAATTACAAAATTTTGCTTTTTGACGCAATTAAATAAAAAGAAAATTCGTTAAGGGGAGTTTTGGTATTGGCTAATTCAGTGATTTAACATGTAAAGATTGCGTATATGATCTATTCATTTCAAGGTTTTATTCCGGTTGTGCATGAGTCCGCTTTTGTTCATCCTCAGGCAGCAGTTACAGGTAATGTAGTTATTGGGCGCGATGTATATATTGGCCCCGGCGCAGCTATTCGTGGCGATTGGGGGGGTATCCAGATAGCAGATGGTTGTAACGTACAGGAAAATTGTACTATTCATATGTTTCCCGGAGTAACTGTTGTACTGGAAAAAAATGCCCACATTGGGCATGGGGCAATCATTCACGGTGCGCATATTGGTGAAAACACGATGATAGGAATGAATGCAGTTGTTATGGATGAGGCGCATATTGGATCTGGAAGTATTGTCGGTGCGCTAACTTTTGTGAAAGCTAAAATGCATATTCCAAACCGGTCGTTGGTAGTTGGTAATCCGGCTAAAATAATCAAAGAGGTAACGGATGATATGCTTGCTTGGAAAACAAAAGGCACACAATTGTATCAAACCCTTCCTGGGGAATTAAAATCATCACTGGAAGCGTGTACACCGCTGCGTGAGGTACCTGCTGACCGACCTGAGCAAGAGAAACGTTACCAGACTTGGACAGATTTCAAAAAATAAGAATCATAGGGATGAAGCTAAGCAAGGATGTAGTCTTGCGAACTTTGCATTAAAAATGGATGGTATTGGCTCTGGGTCGAGACCAGCTTGTTGTTTATCGAAAGTAATAGGCGAATTCATTTTGCCATTTTATAATTGCAAAGGTCAAAAAATACCCTATGCAGCTTATAATCGATAATCTAAGTAAAACGTACCCGAATGGTACACAAGCGTTAAAAAACGTTTCCCTCACTATCCCTACTGGTATGTTTGGATTACTTGGTCCTAACGGAGCGGGGAAATCCACCTTAATGCGCACGATTGCTACTTTGCAGGAAGCAGATGCGGGATCAGTCATGTTGGATGATCTGGATGTCCTGAATAATAAGCGTGGTACTAGGCAAATTTTAGGCTATTTGCCTCAGGAGTTTGGTGTTTATCCCAAGGTGTCAGCGGTGCATATGCTGGACCATATTGCGATGCTGAAGGGCGTACGCCACAAAAAGGAACGTAAGGACTTAGTGGATGCGCTGCTAAATCGGGTAAATTTATACGAACATCGTAAAAAAGCGGTTAGTAGTTATTCAGGGGGAATGCGCCAACGGTTTGGAATTGCCCAATGCCTGATTGGTAATCCCAAACTAATAATTGTGGATGAGCCTACCGCTGGCTTGGATCCGGGCGAAAGAAATCGTTTCTATAATCTGCTCTCCGAGATTGGACAAAATGTGATTGTAATTCTCTCCACACATATTGTACAGGATGTAAAAGAATTATGCACCAATATGGCGATTATCCACCAAGGTGAGGTTCGTTATCACGGTGCGCCGGATGATGCTATTCAGCAAATGGCTGGAAAAGTATGGGAGAAATCGCTTCCAAAATCTCAACTGGATGAATACAAACAGAACTATGAGGTGATCTCCACAAAGTTAGTAGGTGGGCAGCCGTTAATTCACATCTATCAGGAGAATAACCCTGAAAATGAATTTCAGGCTACAGAGCCCA